>NZ_JBGCCT010000021.1 GCF_041260665.1 Catenulispora sp. GP43
GCGGGCCGGGGGGTCCTGGGTGTAGGTCTGGGGGGTGGGGGGCCGCTTCCGGGGGGGCGCGGGGGTTTCCCCCCGCGCCCCGGGGGGGGGGGGGCGGGGGGGGGGGGGGGCCCCCCCCCCCCCCGGCGCCGGGACGTGCTCGGACAGTGGGGGTTGTCCGGGACCGGCTGTCAGCCGGCCATCGCCGCGCCGAGCTGGTTCAGGGCCTTCTGGACCAGGGCCTGGGCGTTGTTGTTCAGCTGGGCGTTGGTGCCGTTCACGACCCAGCTCTTGCCGGACAGGATCACGACGGTCACGCCGTTGTCCACGCCGCCGGTGGTGCCGCTGCTCGGGATGCCGAGCAGCGAGGCCGCCTTCACGGACGCCTCGCCGAGCTCACGGGAGTCGTTGGACGAGGTGGTCTGGTCGTTGCCGGTCTGGGTGTCGCCGAAGATGGCACCGATGACCTTGCTCTTGTAGAAGACCAGCGCGAACTGCCGGCCCGATATGCCGTGCTCCTTGTAGAAGAAGTGCGGGCACGGGGTCTTCTTGTCCCAACAGTCGTCGCCGAGGACGAAGTACGGCACATGGTGCGCGGCCAACTGCTTGCCGGCGCTGTCCTGGAAGGTCGTGTCGCCCTGGTGGTCGGGATCCGGATCCGGGTCGCTGCCGTCGTCGTCGATGGCCATGCTCGAGGTGTACGTGAAGACGCCCGCCGTCGGCTGGTACACGTTGACGTTCATCGCCCGCGTCATGGTGTTGATGTGGGGCTTGGCGTTGACCTTGGTCGAGGTCGTCGAGTTCTTCTTGATGTCGGCCAGCACTTGGGCGGCCGTGTACGTGGTCGCCGGCGCGGCGGCCGCGTCCGCCGTCACGGCGTGCTGGGCCGCGGCGGCATGGGGCACCGCGGCGTGGGCGTTCGCGACGGCGAACTGGGTGGCGAGTGCGAGAGCTCCGACGGATCCCAGAGCTACGCGCATGCGGATCGATGGCATGGGGTGGGGGCCTCCATCTTTCGTCAGTAAACTTTCCTAACGAGAATCGAAGCATCCTTATCCCGGGAGCGCAATGACTTTGACAAGATCTTCTTTAGGAAATCTTCATTCAGGGCATTGACGCAGCTCAGATCCGGTGCGAGCGGTATCAAGCCGCTGAGGGAGGATCAACGCGATGAGCCAGGAGCCGCCGACCGGGCCGCCTCCGGCGCCACCACCTCGATCTCGAATCCCGCCGCGTCGGTCAGGTAGGCCGCGTAGTGCTCCGGTCCCCCGGCGTGCGGGTACACGTCGGCGAACAGCTGCTGCCAGCCGTGCGCCGGGCCCGCGGCCTGGATCCGGTCCACGGTCGTCTCGTCGGGCGCGTGCACGGCGAGGTGGTTCAGGCCGGGCCGCATCCGGTCGTACGGCAGCCCCGGCCGGACCGCAGAGGACTGCTCGATGACCAGGTACGAGTCGCCGATCCGCCAGCTGCGCCCCTCGGACCAGTTCTGGTAGAGCTCCCAGCCGAGCTCGCCGAGCAGCCAGGCCCAGGAGGCCTCGACCGCCCGCAGGTCCTCCACCCAGATCTCGACGTGATGGAATCCGATCGGCGGCATGGGCCCTCCCGGCGTTGGCGCGGTGTACGGCCCCCTACTTCACCGCTGCCGCGAGCTGGCCGCAAGCCCCGTCGATGTCCCGGCCCCGGGTGTCGCGCACCGTCACCGGCACGCCCCACTCGGTCAGCCGGCGGACGAACTCGGCCTCGTCCTGCGGCCGCGAGGCGGTCCACTTCGAGCCCGGGGTCGGGTTCAGCGGGATCAGGTTCACGTGCACCAGCTTGTTGCGGAGCATGCGGCCCAGGCGGTCGGCGCGCCAGGCCTGGTCGTTGATGTCCTTGATGAGCGCGTACTCGATGGAGACCCGGCGCTTGGTGACCGAGGCGTAGCGCCAGGCCGCGTCGAGCACCTCCGAGACGTTCCAGCGGGTGTTCACCGGGACCAGGGTGTCGCGCAGCTCGTCGTCCGGGGCGTGCAGGGAGACGGCCAGCGTCACCGGGATCGCCTCGGCGGTCAGCTTCTCGATCGCCGGGACCAGGCCGACGGTGGAGACCGTGATGTGCCGCGCGGACAGGCCCAGGCCGTCGGGCACCGGCTCGGTCAGCCGCCGCACGGCGCCGATCACCGCCTTGTAGTTGGCCAGCGGCTCGCCCATGCCCATGAACACGACGTTGGAGACCCGGCCCGGGCCGCCGGGGACCTCGCCGCGGGCCATCGCCCGGGCGCCGGCCACGACCTGCTCGACGATCTCGCCGGTGGACATGTTCCGGGTCAGGCCGGCCTGGCCGGTGGCGCAGAACGGGCAGTTCATGCCGCAGCCGGCCTGCGAGGACACGCACATCGTGGTGCGGTCGCGGTAGCGCATCAGCACCGACTCGACGGTCGCGCCGTCGAACAGGCGCCACAGGGTCTTGCGGGTGGTGCCGCTGTCGGCCGTCTGCTCACGGATCGGGGTCAGCAGCTTCGGGGTGAGGATGCCGGCCAGTTCCTCGCGCTTGGCGGCCGGGACGTCGGTCCACTCGGCCGGGTCGTCGGCGAGGTGGCCGAAGTAGTGCTTGGAGATCTGCGCCGCCCGGAAGCCCTGGTGGCCGAGGTCGGCCAGCGCCTTCTTGCGCTCGGCCGAGGTGAGGTCGGCCAGGTGGCGCGGCGGCTTGGCCCGGCGCGGGGAGGTGAACGTCAGCTCGCCGGGGCGCGGCGGCTTCGGCGCGATCGTGACGTCGACGGCGGGCGTTTCGGGAGCTTCTGCAGACATAGTTTTATAAGTTTCCCACGTTCTCGTGCCCGCTCTTGACATCCAGCTCCCCGATCGTCGCGTTCAGCCACTCCAGCTCGGTGATGCTGGTCGCACGTGCGATGCGCAGCATGCCCCGGCGGAAGGGGTCCTCGACGTCCTCGGCGCTCAGTGCGTGGTCGCCTTCGTAGAAGAAGCTGGCCGGGGCGCTCAGGAACTCCAGACGGCGGCGCAGGACCACCGCCTGCGCCGCGGGGTCGTCGAGGTGGCGCAGGAACGCCAGCAGGCAGAACCAGTGGTTCTCATCGGTGATGAAGACGTCCCCGGGCGCGGCCAGCAGACGCAGCAGCTTGGCCCGGCCGGCGTCGGTCAGCTCCAGCATGTGCCGGGGCGCGGCGACCCCGGACTCCAGCTCCTTGGTCAGCAGGCCGGCTTCCAGGAGGCGCTTGATCGCGGGGTAGAGCGTGCCGTCGGCGATCGGCCGGATGTGGCCGGTGAGCGCGGCCAGGCGCTTGCGCAGCTCGTAGCCGTGCAAGCGGGACTCGAACAGGAAACCGAGGATGGCGAACTCCAACACGGGTTGAGGATACCTCGGTGCCGATGTATCTTCATGCCCCGACACCGATATATCTCGGAGCCGATGTATTCACAGGAGAGGGCATCCCCATGACGCTGCACGCTGCCGAAGTCCGCGCCGACGGCTCCGCGATCCGCTGGACCGAACTGCCCGGGGCCGAGCCGGCCCGCGTCTACCTCCACGGCCTCGGTGGCAGCTCCAGCCACTGCTTCGCCGAGGTCGCGAGCAGCGACGGCTTGCGCGGCCGCCGTTCCCTGCTGCTGGACCTGCTCGGCCACGGCATCAGCGACCGGCCGGCCGACGCCGACTACACCGTCGAGGACCACGCCGACTGGATCGCGACCGCGCTTCGGGCGGCCGGCGTGTCCGGCGCGCAGGTCATCGCGCACAGCATGGGCGGCTCGATAGCGACCGTGCTGGCCCTCAGGCACCCGGACGTGGTGGCGAGCCTGGTCCTGATCGATTCGAACCTCGATCCGGCCCCGGAGATCCCGCGTCCCGGCTCCTCCCAGATCGCGCGTTACGGCGAGACCGTGTTCCTGCACGGAGGCGGCTATGCGGAGACGCTGGAGCGCGTGAACCCGGGATGGCGCGCGACGATGCGGCTGGCCGGCCCGGTGGCGCTGTACCGCAGCGCGGCCAGCCTGGCGAAGTTCGAGGGACGCGCGATTCTGAAGAACCTGGACATCCCGCGGGCCTACCTGTACCCGCAGGCCGACGGCCCGCTGAAGGGCGCCGACGGACTGATCGCCGCGGGGGTTCACGTCATAGCGCTGCCGGATTGCGGACACAACATCACGCTGGACAATCCGGCCGGCTTTGTTGAGGCGGTTCTCGCGGTCGAGGCGGCTTCAGCAGTACTCGCTGCTTAATAGAGATCTTCTCTAATAGCCGGCGGCCCTGTGCGATATCCCTAAAGGGAATCGCACAGGGCCGCCGCGCTACGCCGCTCTATGTAGCTCCGTATCAGAGCTCTACTTCCATCCCAGGAACAAACTCAGTAACAGCCAGGCCACCGGCACCGTGGCCAGCATCGAGTCCAGCCGGTCCATGATGCCGCCGTGGCCGGGGAGCAGGTTCCCCATGTCCTTGATCCCGAGGTCCCGCTTGATCACCGACTCGATCAGGTCGCCGAGCGTGGCCGCGGCGACCCCGGCGATGCCCAGCAGGACGCCCTGCCAGACCTTGCCGTCCAGCATCTGCGTGATGCCCACGGCGCCCACCGCGGCGGTCACGATCAGCGAGCCGGCCAGGCCCTCCCAGGTCTTCCCGGGCGAGATCTTCGGCGCCAGCTTGTGCTTGCCGAAGAAGACGCCGGTGGCGTACCCGCCGGTGTCGTTGGCGATCGGGAGCGTCAGGAACAGGATCACGCGCTTGTAGCCGTTGTCCTGGGCCAGCATCAGCACCGCGAACGAGGCCAGCATCGGGACGTAGACCAGGGTGAACAGGCCCGCGGTGGCGTCGCGCAGGAAGCCGTCCGCGCCCTCGGCCATCCGCCAGACCAGCACCGCCAGCGCGGTCATCGCCAGCACCGCGACCATCGCGGTCGGGCCGCCGAACCAGGAGCCGGCGATCATGCCCAGCCCGCCGACGGCGATCGGCGGCCAGGGCACCCGGACGTCCCGGGTGGCCATCGCCTGCGCCAGCTCGCGGACGCCTATCACCACCGCGATCGCGACGACCACCGCGAACGCGCCGCGCAGGAACAGCGTGCCGAGCAGGACGGCGCCCAGGCCCACGCCGACGCCGATGGCGGCCGGCAGGTTGCGCCCGGCCCGGCCGGAGGGCTTGCCCGGGGCGGCGCCGGCGTTGCCGGGGGTGCCGCCGCCCGCGCCACGCGCTCCGGCGCCGGAGGGGCCGGGACTGCCGGGACCGCCGGGACCACCGTCGCCGGGGCCGCCCGCGCCGGGACCGGGGCCGCCGGGACCGCCGGGACCACCAGGGCCACCAGGGCCACCAGGACCGCCGGAGCCTCGCGCACCGGCGCCGGAGCGCCCGGCGCCGCCGCCTCCCGGCCCGCCGCCGGGGGCCTGGGCCTCACCGCGCCTGGTCTGCGTGGATGCCATGCGCCCGCACCATCCCCTACTCGCCCCTCGTGAACTCCTCCGCACTCCCCGCGTGAACTCGGTGAGAAAACGCGACGGACCGGCAGCGATCATAGCCGCCGGTCCGTGCTGTACGTCGGAGCGCCTGCCTGGCTGCCAGGTGAGAGCCCTGGAAGGGCTCAGACCTCCAGCAGCTCGGATTCCTTGTGCTTGAGCATCTCGTCGATCTGCGCGGTGTGCTTCTGCGTCAGCTCGTCCAGGTGCTTCTCGGCGCGGCGCACGTCGTCCTCGCCGGCCTCGCCGTCCTTGGCCAGCTTGTCCAGGGTCTCCTTGGCGTGCCGGCGGATGTTGCGGATGGAGATCTTGGCGTCCTCGCCCTTGGCGCGGGCCACCTTGATGTACTCCTTGCGGCGCTCCTCGGTGAGCTGCGGGAACACCACGCGGATGATCTGACCGTCGTTGGTCGGGTTCACGCCCAGGTCGCTGTCCCGGATCGAGCGCTCGATGGCCCCCAGCGCCGTCTTGTCGTACGGCGAGATGACCACCATGCGCGCGTCCTGCACCTGGAAGGACGCCATCTGGCTCAGCGGCGTGGCGGCACCGTAGTACTCGGCGGTCAGCTTGCTGAACATCGCCGGGTTGGCGCGGCCGGTGCGGACCCCCGACAGATCGTCCTTGGCGACCTCGACGGCCTTGTCCATCTTCTCCTCTGCGTCGAGGAGGGTCTCATCGATCACTTGGGGGCTCCCTAGAAGTCTTCGCGCTCTGCTGTGTCCATGACAAAGCTCAAGCGCAGCTTAGTGCGTTCGCGGCCGGCGGTACCGAAACGGTGCGGGGTCGGGCTCAGTGCGCCGGTCCGATGACGGTCCCGAGCTTCTCCCCGCGGATCGCCCGCGCGATGTTGCCCGGCTGCAGGCCGAACACCACGATCGGCATGCCGTTGTCCCGGCACAGGGAGACCGAGGTGGCGTCCGCGATCTTCAGATTGCGCGCCAGGAACTCGTCGTAGGACAGCGTGTCGTACTTGACTGCGTCCGGGTTCTTGTTCGGATCGGAGTCGTACACGCCGTCGGTCCCCTGCTTGGCCATCAGGATGGACTCGGCGTGGATCTCCAGCGCGCGCTGCGCGGCGGTGGTGTCGGTGGAGAAGTACGGCATGCCGGCGCCCGCGCCGAAGATCACGACGCGGCCCTTCTCCAGATGCCGGATCGCACGGCGCGGGATGTAGGGCTCGGCGACCTGGCTCATGGTGATCGCGCTCTGCACCCGGGTGGGGATGCCGACCTTCTCCAGGAAGTCCTGCAGCGCCAGACAGTTCATGACCGTGCCCAGCATGCCCATGTAGTCCGCGCGGGAGCGCTCCATGCCGTGCTGGGACAGCTCCGCGCCGCGGAAGAAGTTGCCGCCGCCGACCACGACCGCGACCTCGACGCCGCCCTCGGAGACGACGTCCGCGATCTCCTTGGCGATGCTCTTGACGACTTCCGGGTCCACGCCGATCTGCCCGCCGCCGAATACCTCGCCGGAGAGCTTGAGCAGAACCCTGCGGTTCTTTTCGGTACGCGAAGGAACCGCCGCCGTGTCGGTTTCCTGATTGGTTTCCTTCACAGCAGCGGCTCCTTCGACGTAGCTATTCGGTGCTCTTTAGTTTTTCAGATTCCGTCAGCTACCGACGCGGAAGCGCGCGAATCGCTTGAGCGAAACGCCGGCCTCGTCGAGAACCTTGGCGACGGTCTTCTTCGGGTCCTTGGCGAAGGCCTGCTCCAGGACGACGTTCTCCTTGAAGAAGCCGTTGACGCGACCCTCGACGATCTTCGGCAGCGCGGCCTCCGGCTTGCCCTCCTCGCGGGAGGTCTCCTCGGCCAGACGGCGCTCGTTCTCCACGACGTCGGCCGGGACCTCGTCGCGGGTCAGGTAGGACGGCGAGAACGCGGCGATGTGCTGCGCGACGTCCTTGGCGACCTCGGCGTTCTCCTTGTCGAGCTCGACCAGGACGCCGATCTGGGCCGGGATGTCCGGGGAGGTCTTGTGCAGGTAGGAGGCGACGTAGCCGTCGTGGAACTGCGCGAAGCGGCGCAGCTCGATCTTCTCACCCAGCGTGGCGTTGGCCTCGTCCAGGTAGACCTGCACGGTCTTGCCCGGCTCCAGCTCGGAGGCCAGCAGCGCGGTGACGTCGGCCGGCTTGGCGTTCACGACGTGCGCGAGCACGGTGGCCGCGACGGTCTGGAACGCCTCGCCCTTGGCGACGAAGTCGGTCTCGCAGTTCAGCTCGATCAGGGTGCCGGCCACGCCGTCCACGGCGCTGGCGACCAGGCCGTTGGAGGCCGAGCGGCCCTCGCGCTTGGTGACGCCCTTCAGGCCCTTGACGCGCAGGAACTCGACAGCCTTGTCGAGGTCGCCGTCGGTCTCCTCCAGCGCCTTCTTGCAGTCCATCATGCCGGCGGCCGTCAGCTCGCGGAGCTTCTTGACGTCGGCGGCGGTGTAGTTCGCCATTGTTAGTCGTCCTTAAGTGGATCGGCGTGGATCGGCTTCTCCGGTGCGCCGGGCGGGGTCACCGCCCGGCGCACCGCGGAAATCAAACCAGTCGGACCGGTTCAGCCCTGGGCGTCCTCGGCCGGGGCGGCCGGGGTCTCCTCGGCCGGGGCCTCGGCGGCGGCCGGAGCCTCGGTCGCGGCCTCGGCAGCCGGAGCCTCAGTCGCGGCCTCGGCAGCCGGAGCCTCGGCAGCCGGAGCCTCAGCGGCGGCAGCCTCGGCAGCCGGGGCCTCGGCGGCAGCAACCGGAGCCTCGACCGGCGGCACCGTCGCGGCGTCGGCGGCCTTGGCGTCGTCCACGGCCAGCAGGTCGCGCTCCCAGTCGGCCAGCGGCTCGTCGACGGCCACGGTGCCGGCCTGCTCGCCCTCGGCGGCCTTGTTGCCGGCGCGGGACATCAGACCGTCGGCGACGGCGTCGGCGACCACGCGGGTCAGCAGGGCGACGGAGCGGATCGCGTCGTCGTTGCCCGGGATCTTGTAGTCGACCTCGTCCGGGTCGCAGTTGGTGTCCAGGATCGCCACGACCGGGATGCGAAGCTTGCGAGCCTCGCCGACGGCGATGTGCTCCTTCTTGGTGTCCACGATCCACACCGCGGACGGGACGCGGGTCATGTCCCGGATGCCGCCCAGCGTGCGCTCGAGCTTCTCCTTCTCACGGCGCATGACCAGCAGTTCCTTCTTGGTCATGCCGGAGGACGCGACGTCCTCGAAGTCGATCTCCTCCAGCTCCCGCAGGCGCTGGATACGCTTGTAGACGGTGCTGAAGTTGGTCAGCATGCCGCCCAGCCAGCGGTGGTTCACGTACGGCATGCCCACGCGCGTCGCCTGCTCGGCGATGGCTTCCTGGGCCTGCTTCTTGGTGCCGATGAACATCACCGTGCCGCCGTGCGCGACGGTCTGCTTGACGAACTCGTAGGCGCGGTCGATGTACGACAGCGACTGCTGCAGGTCGATGATGTAGATGCTGTTGCGCTCGGTGAGGATGAAACGCTTCATCTTCGGGTTCCAGCGCCGGGTCTGATGCCCGAAGTGCACGCCGCTCTCGAGGAGCTGACGCATCGTGACGACGGCCATGCCGTGTCCTCCTTGGTCGGTCTCGGTTGTCCCTGGTGACCGGCATTCACGGCGGCAAGTGCGATGACCTGTCGCCGAGCAGACCCGCGGCGCTGTACCGCTCGCCGGGCTTGCGCGGGGAGGGCGGACCGAGGCGCCTCGGGGCCGTCTCGCCTTGCGGTTGGACGGCTGCCGGACACGCGAAGTCAGCCAGAGGGGACTCCAGCTGCTGGGAGCAGTCTACCGGGCCGCGGGGAGGAGTTTTCCCACGCGACCCGGAGCCGAGCGGACACGGTGCGTGCTATTTCCCCTAAAGAGGGTCCGCTAAGGGCAGTCCGTTAGGGGCAGTCCGCTAAGAGGGCTCGGCGATGGTGAGCGCGTGACTGTAGACGGTCAGCGGATCCGCGCTGGAGATGCTGATGGCGTAGTCGCCCCCGGGCGGCACATCCGGCACCTCTATGGTGACCTTCTTCTTGGCCGGGTCCACACCACTGGCCAACGTGAAGAACGCCAGCTGCCCGAAGTTCGGCCCCGACTGGTCCCCGGTCTGCCGCACCAGCGCCACATCCAACGGCTGCCGCACGTCGCCGCGCAGATCCCAGGTCACATCGATCTCCTCGGCGGGCACCCACACCGCGTCGTCGCCGGGATAGGTGATCTCCAGCCGGTCGGCGTTCGGGAAAGCGGGCGAGGTCGGATGCATCAGCACCTCATCGACCTCGGCGTCCAACTTCCCCAGCTTCTTGCCCAGGCTCATCGGCTCAGCCTCACTTCTCGCTCACTAGCGGATCGGAATCCCGGACCGGCGTTCTCGGCCCGCGATCGACGCTAGGCGGGGCGATAGAGGAGCGCTCACCCGAATTGCGCCTTGTGAGTCTGCGCCTACCTCACCCCCCACACCGGCAACAACCGCACCGGCCCACGCTCCAGCAACCTGACGGGATCGAGGTAGCGCTCAGCGTGCCCGAACCCCCGCACCAGACCCCAGTGCAGACACGTCCGCGGTGCACAGTGACCGGCGGGCGAGTCGACGAGATGGCCGATGAGCTGACCGGCCCGCACCTTGTCCCCGACCCTCACCGCGGGATCGACCGGCTCGTAGGTGGTCCGCAACGTGTCCCGCCCCGGCGCGGTGTGGTCGATGGCGACGACGGGACGACCGAAGAGCGTCCCGGCGTAGCTGACGGTGCCCTCCCCCGCCGCCAGCACCTCCTGCCCGGGACCGCCGAGGAGGTCGACGCCACGATGACCCGCCTGCCAGCGCTTGGCCGGCGGCTGGAAGGGATGGACGATGACGGGACGGCGGGCGCCGGGAGGCGGGGTGAGCGGCCAGGTCCAGGTGCGGGCGGGGTTGGCACTGGCGCCGACGCCGGCGGAAGCAGCGGGCGGCCCCGAGGCTTTGGCGACCGGAGCGGATGCTGCGGAGAGCAGCCGCGGACCGGAATACGCGAGCGCCGGCAGCGCGACGGAGAGCGCGGTGGCGACGGCGGCGAGCGCCAGGGTTCTGCGGAGGCGCATGCGGACAGGATGGTCAGGGACGGGGGTGGTGTCACGCTGTTTGGGTGCTTTCGGGGGATTTGCGCGATAGTCAGAGCATTGGGATGCGAGCCCTGAGCTTTCTGCCCTCCGCCCTCCGCTCCCCGCTCTATGCCCGCCGCTCCCCGCTCTATGCCCGCCGCTCCCCGCTCTCCCCGCCCTTTGCTTCCTCGCCCGCGGTATCAGGTCGCCGATGTCGCGCGGCGCCGCGTGGACCCCCCGGGTTGCGGTCGCGTCTGGCCCGCCTGGGCGTTCATCGCCTGGGTGTGCCGCCGTGCCGAGCCCAGCCCGCCGAACAGGACCATCGACACAGCGGTCTCGGTGACCTCGCCGGGGTCGGCCCCGAGGCTGATGCGCTTGGCGGCGGCGTCGACCGTGCCCTGGATCAGCGACGCGGCCAGGCGCGGCTCGGGGTGGCCCAGCGCCCGCAGTACGCCGATGCCCAGGTCGAGCAGCCAGCCGTGGGCGGCCCGGATGCGGTCGCGGGCGTCGCCGTCGAGTTCCTGGCCCGACAGCGCCAGCAGCGCGCGGTGCCCCGGCTCGGAGACCAGGCCCAGCTGGCGCCGCACGTAGGCGGCGAGCTGCCGTTCGGCCGTCGTCTCGGCCGCCATCGCCGCCCGCACCTCGCCGATCCAGGCCGGGAACTCGTGCGCGACCAGCGCCTCGATCACATCGGCCCGCGATTTGAAGTACTCGTACACACTCGAGCGCGCCAAGCCGGTCGCCTTGGCCAGCGCCGGGAACGTCAACGCGGCGACCCCGCCCTCCGCCACCAGATCGCGCGCCGCCTCCAACAGGGCGCGGCGTTGCATCTCCCGGTGCTCGACGACAGTGGCGGCACGGATCCTGGGCATGCGAACTAAGGTGCCGCGTCCATACACATGTACACAACCCGGCGTTGAGCACGGTCCGACGAAGGTCCTGCTCCCGCTCCGATGCCGGCTCTACTCAGCTCTACTTTCCGGCTCTACTCCTTGGCCGACAACTTGCCCCGCAGCGTCAGCACCGCCTTGGTGTGAATCTGGCACACCCGACTCTCACTGACCCCGAGCACCTCGCCGATCTGCGCGAGCGTCATCCCCTCGAAGTAGTAGAGCGTGACAACCGTCTTGTCCCGGTCCGGCAACGAGTTCACCGCCCGTGCCAGCAAAGCCCGCGTCTCCTGCACCTCGAACAGCGCGACCGGGTCGGGCGCGTCGCCGTCCTCGAGCGTCTCCATCAGCGGAATCCGGTCCCCGGACTGCGTCGGCAGCGCCAGCAACTCGTCGAGCGCCGCGACGTTCACCAAAGACAGCTTGCTGAAGATCTGCCGCAACTCCCCCAGCCCGATCCCCAGCTCCCGCGCGATCTCGGCCTCACTCGGCGTCCGCCCGAACTCCTGCTCCAAACGCACGGAGGCCTGCTCGATCTCCCGCGCCTTCTGCCGCAACGACCGCGGAATCCAGTCGAGCGCCCGCAACTCGTCGATGATGGCGCCGCGGATCCGCGCGATGGCGTAGGTCTCGAACTTGACGTGCCGATGCGGCTCGAAACGCTCGATCGCATCGATGAGCCCGAAGATGCCGGAGGAGACGAAGTCGGCGGAGTCCAGCGCCCCGGGCAGGCCGACGCGAACGCGGCCGGCGACGTACTTCACCAGCGGGGAGTAGTGGAGGATGAGGCGCTCGCGCAGGCCCGGGTCGCCGGTGCGCTTGAAGTCGTCCCAGAGGGTGTCGAGGGCGGTGTCGGGGGTGGGTTTGGCGATGGGTGGGCTGCCGGCTGGCTCGGCGGTGGAGTTGTCGGCTGGCTTTTCGGCTGGCTTTTCGACTGGCTTGTCGGCAGGTTTGTCGGCGGCCCGGGGTTCCTGTGCTGCGGGGCGGTCTGCTTCGGTGGCGCGGGCCGGGTGGTCGGCAGGCTCGGCGCGGCCGGACCCGTCGGCTCGCTCGGCACGGTCGGCACGGTCGGCAGGTTCAGCGTGGCAGGCCCGGTCGGCATGGCTGGCACAGTCTGCGCGGTCCGTGTGCTCGCCGAGGGGGCGGTTGCCGTCGCTCGGCGGCGGCACCGTCATGCCCATGGCCCGTTCGCCCGGCGGGTGACCGGCGCGGGGCCGCGGGGCAGCCGCGTCCTGCGGCGCCGCGTCGGCGGCGCCGGGGGCCGCTGCGGGCTGCGCCTGGTCGAGGACGCTGTCCTCACGCCCGCGGGTGGGACTGGGCATACCGTGCCTTGATCCGCTCTGCCGTCACATGGGTGTAGATCTGGGTTGTTGCGAGCGTAGCGTGACCGAGGAGCTCTTGAACGTCACGAAGATCCGCGCCCCCCTCGATCAGGTGAGTCGCGGCGGTGTGGCGGAAACCGTGGGGGCCGGTGTCCGGGGTGTTGGGGGTCGCGCGCAGGCGTGCGTGGACGAGGCGGCGGACCACGGCGGGGTCGATGCGGGAGCCGCGGGCGCCGAGGAAGACCGCTTCGGTGGTGGTGTTAGTTGTGGTAGCGGCGGTGGTGACAGTTTTCTGGTTTCCCCCATTGGCCCGGGCAGCGGCCAGCACGGCGCCGCGAGCGCCGGCGGCGAGCCACGCGCGCAGCGCACGCTCCGCGGGCACGCCGAAGGGCACCGTCCGGTCGCGGCCGCCCTTGCCCGACAGGCGGGCGGTGCGCCGGGCGAAGTCCACGTCGTCCAGGTTCAGGGCGCACACCTCGGAGACGCGGGCCGCCGTGGCGTACAGGAACTCCAGGATGGCCACGTCGCGGAGTGCCAGCGGGTCCTGTGGGTGCGTCGCGGCGTCGTCGGCTGCCGTCGCCAGGGCGTCGGACATCTGGCGCTGTGAGAGCACGGCCGGCAGCGGGGAGCGCGGTTTCGGCGTCACCAGGCGGACCAGGCCGGGCGCTGAGGCCTGGCGGCCCCACGCTCGGGCTGCTGCGGTGCGGCGTGCGAGCGTTGCGCGGGCGGCTCCTGATGCCGCCGTCTCGGCGAGCCAGGACCTTGCGACGTCCAGGCCGATGCGCTCCGGTTCGGGGACGCCGGCGCGCTCGGCGAATCCGAACAGGTCCACGAGGTCGGCGATGTAGCCGCGCACCGTGTGCGGGGACAACCTGCGCGCCCGCAGATCCTCCTCGAAGCGGTCCAGGGCCGCCCGGTACGCGTCGTCCACGTCACCAGCCTACGTCGGATGACGCTCGAGGAGCAGGTCGGCAGCCCGGGCAATCGCTACGGGATCCGGCCCGCGCCAGGTGACGGCTCCGCCGCGGCGGTTCCGTCCCCGGGCGCGGCGCGCGGACGTGCGCGGTGCCGAGGTGGCGGGGTCGGGGTGTGGTCGATCGCGGCTCCTTTCTCGATGCGGGATCAGGTTCGGGTTCGGGATCGGGTTCGGGTGCTGAGTCGGTGGCGAGGTTCGTGACGAGGTTCGTGGCGAAGCCGAGAGTTGCGTTCAGGGAAGCAGGCGGGCGCACCACCCCCTCTCGTCCCGATCCACCCAGCCGGCGGCGGCAAGACGGCCCAGCGCCGCGTGCACGGCGCGTGGTTCGAGGCCGGCGGCCAGGGCGACCTCGACGGTGTCGAGCGTGCCGCGGCCGGCGATCGGCAGGGCGTCCAGCGCACGCGCCGCGATCGGGTCGAGGGAATCGCGGGGACGGCGGCGGCTGGCGTGGCTTGCCTTGGTGGGCTCGGCCAGGTCGGCACCGAGGTCGCCGAGGTGTTCGATGACTTCGGCGGCCCGGGTGACGAGCAGGGCGCCGTCGCGGATCAGCTGGTGGGTGCCTTCGGAGGCTTCGGAGGTGACCGGGCCCGGCACCGCCAGCACAGGACGGCCGAGTTCGTCGGCGAGGCGCGCCGTGACGAGGGATCCGCTGCGGGCCGCCGCTTCCACGACGACGGTTCCGAGCCCCAGCGCGGCGATCACGCGATTGCGGTCCAGGAATCGGAAGCGGCTGACGGCGGTACCCGGCGGCAGCTCGGAGAGCACCAGGCCGTCGGAGGCGATCGCGCCGATCAGCGCCTCGTGACCGGCGGGATAGACCAGGTCGATGCCGCAGGCCAGGGCCGCGACCGTCACGCCGCGGGCGGCCAGTGCGCCGCGGTGCGCTGCTCCGTCAATACCCCGCGCGGCACCTGAGATGACAGCCCAACCGCGTTCGGCCAGGCCGGCCGCGATCTCGCCCGCGACGTGCATGCCGTAGCCGGTGGCGATGCGGGCCCCGACGATCGACACCCCGCGTTTCGCGGCCGCGACCAGGTCGGCCGTGCCCAGGAACCACATGCCGAGCGGTGCCGTGTCGCCGAGGTCGTCGAGCGCCGCCGGCCACTGCTCGTCGACGGGGATGACGTACCGGGCGCCGGTCTTCTCGCCGACCGCGAGATCGGCGTCGGGATCGGCGCGGTAGCAGCGGGTCTGGAGGGTGTGGGCGCGGCTGATGAGGGCCGCACGGTCGGCGGCCGACTCCTCGTCGTGCGGCGGGAGGAGATCGGCGGCGCTCCCGGCGAGGATCGCCGAGGCGACGGTCGGGGCGCCGAAGCGCGCGACGAGGCGGCAGAGCAGGGCGTCGCCGGGCTCGGAGGCGTGATGGAGGACGAGGCGGGCACGGCGGTCGGCGGCGGTGGGGTCGTGGGGCTCGGACGTCACGAGGACGGGTTCGGGTGCGCGGCGGGAGGCGAGGGTTGCCGTGGGCTGAGGGGGTGGTGGCGGCTCGGCGACCGATTCCGGGCTGGGTTGCTCAGACGGCGCGTGGGCGGGTTCCGGCGCTGCGCTGGGCGAGCGGTTAGTGGCTGCGTAGAAGAGCGATGTCGGCGAGAGGAGGGGCTTGCTGGAGGAGGTATCCGGGGGTGGCGATGCTGCGGGCGCGTAGTAGAGCGAGGTCGGTGACAGGAGTGGGGATTCCGGGCTGTCGGAGGGTGTTGAGGTGTCGGAGGGTGTTTGGTCTGTCTGGGGTGTCGTGCTCGCGGAGAAGAGCGAGTCGGGGGCGAGAAGCGAAGGCTCGGGAGCGGATGAAGGCGCTGAGTCAGGTGGGTCAGTCGCGTCAGTCGCGTTGGCGCTCGCAGGGAACTGTGGTGCCAGCGCTAAGGGCGACGGCGAGGGCGGTGGGGCGGGTTCGGGTAGAGCTGCCGGCTCGACTACCGGCCAGGAGGGCAGGGTCGCGGTGACCGTCAGGTCGGGGCTCGCCATCGGGTTGGGGTTCGGGGCGTCGGGTGAGGCCAGGAGGGAGGTCATGGTGGGCTCCGGGGTGTCGGGGGCGGATGGATCAGGCTGCGAGTTGGCCGGGGAGGCCTTGGCGGAAGGCGAGGGCGGTGGCTACTTCGTCGGGGCCTGGGCGGGGGCGGCCGGTGAGGTCGGCGAGCGTCCAGGCCACGCGTAGGAGGCGGTCGTAGCCGCGGGCGGTGAGCGTGCCGGCTTGGTAGCGGGCTTCGATGTCGGTGAGGCTTGCGGGGGCGGGGGCGAAATCGGCGCGCAGGGCGCTGCCGGGTATTTGGGCGTTGGTGGTCCAGGGGCGGTCCGTGTAGCGGTGGACGGCTCGGGCCCGGGCTTCGAGGACGCGGTCGCGGACGTCGGCGCTGGATTCGCCGGGGAGGGCGCCGAAGAGTTCGGCGCGTCCGACGGGGTGGATGGCCAGGCGGAGGTCGATGCGGTCGAGGAACGGACCGGAGAGCTTCTGGGTGTAGCGGCGGCGGGCTTCGGGGGTGCAGGTGCAGTGGCCGCCCGCGGTCCCGGCGCGGCCGCAGGGACACGGGTTCATGGCCGCGACCAGCAGAAATCTGGCGGGGAAGACGACGGTGCCGGACGCCCGGGCGATCACGATCTCGCCGGCTTCCAGGGGTTCGCGCAGGGCTTCCAGGACGGCGCGCTGCATTTCGGCGATCTCGTCGGCGAACAGGACGCCGCGGTGGGCCCGGCTGATGGCGCCGGGGACGATGCGGCCGCTGCCTCCGCCGACCATGCCGGCGACGGTGCAGGTGTGGTGGATGCTTTGGTACGGCGGGTCGGTGATCAGGGGCTTGTCATAGGGCAGGGTGCCGGCGATCGAGTGGAGTGAGGACACCTCCAGGGCCTCGGCCTCGGCCAACGGAGGCAGGATCGAGGGCAGGCGTTCGGCCAGGAGGGTCTTGCCGGCTCCGGGCGCGCCGGCCAGGAGCAGGTGGTGCCCGCCGGCCGCGGCGACTTCGAGGGCGCGGCGGGCGTCGTGCTGGCCCAGGACGTCGGCCATGTCGGGCAGGGGACGCTGCGGGCGGAGGGGGCCGGTGCGCGGGGCGGTGTCCATCGGCAGGGGCTCGGCGTCGGGGACCTCGGTGCCTTGGAGGAACGCGACGACCTGCGCCAGGGAGCGCAGACCGTGGACTTCGAGGCCGGATATCTGGGAGGCCTCCAGCGCGTTGGGCTCCGCGACGACGACCCTGCTCAGACCGTGGTCCCGGGCGGCGAGCGCGGCGGGGAGCACGCCGCGGACCGGGCGCAGGCGGCCGTCGAGGCAGAGCTCGGCCAGGAACATGGCGCCGTCCAGGGCCAGCTGGCTGATGGTGCCGGCGGCGGCCAGGGCGGCGGCGGAGACGGCCAGGTCGAACGCCGAGCCCTGCTTGCGGACCCAGGCCGGCGACAGGCCGACCATGACGTTGCCGTCGGGCCAGTGGTGGCCGGAGTTGTAGGTGGCGGCGCGGGCCCGGTCGCGGCACTCGGACAGGACGGTGTCGCGCAGGCCGAGGATCTGGGTCTTGGTGGCGCCCCGGGTGACGTTGACCTCGACCTCGACGACGATGCCCTGGGTGCCGTTGAGGGCCACCGCGTGGGTGCGCGCGACGCTCATGGCCGGGCCGCCTGGAGACGGGCGCCGGGACAGGTGGCGATGCTGCGGCGGTGGCGGCCACGGTAGGCGGGGAGGGCGGAGGGCCCCGAGAGGGTCGGGGCCAGGCGGATCGCGGCGGCGACGAAGGCTTGGGCGACACGGTGCTGGTCGGAGGGTACGGAAGGGTCGGCGAGGCACGGGGGCGGGGGCGGGGGCGGGGTGGCGATGCAGGCGGCGATGGCGAGGTTGGTTCCGGGCCCGATGGTGATGGCGGCGGCCTCGGAAATGGAGGTGGCGGTGGAGGTCGCGAAGGCGACGGCGATGCCGGTATCGAAAGTGGCGGCGGTGGCGCTCGGGGACGAAGCGGCAGCGCTGGAACAGGCGAGCGGCGGCGTGGCGATGGCATTGGCAGTGGCGGCAGCGCTGGAGCAGACGAGCGGCGGCATGTGGGTGGCAGCGGCCGCGACCGTGGCCGTGCAAGCCGCAGCGCCGCCGGAGCAGCCGCCAGACGTCGCCGCGAAGCCGATGGCGCGCATCTCACACCGCCTGCAGGTGGTCGATGAGGGGCTCGGTGCGGCCGTCGGCGGGGAACAGGAGGCCGATGACGTCCAGGCGGATGCCGCGGACGCCGCGGGGCAGGTGCTGGCGTACTGCGGGGTCGAGGCGGTGTTCGGCCAGCCAGCGGTTGGTCAGTTTCCACAGGCGGGCTCTTTTGGCGTCGGTGACGGCGTCGAAGGGGCGGCCGCCGGTGCCGGCGCGGCGGGCTTTGACCTCGACGGTGATCAGGAGGTCGGAGGCCAGGGCGATGATGTCGAGTTCGCCGCGGACGTCGGGGCCGCGCCAGCGCCAGTTGCGGTCCAGGACGCGGTAGCCGCAGGCGGACAGGTAGGCGGCCGCCAGGTCTTCGCCCTCGCGGCCGAGTTGGCCCGGCGACAGGGTGCTGTGGTCGGCCGCTGACGGGAAGTCCGTCAGGTAGTGCTCGACCTCCAGGAATGGGGTTGTCCCGGCCACGGCTGCGCTCCTCCCGGTCTTTGGCCGGCCCGCTTTCGGGCCGCTCGTGATCGAGGGTCGCCCGGGGCGGGGGTGCTGGGCCAATGGCGGGTCGGGGGCTGTGGATAAGTCGGGGGGAAAGGGGACGCCCGTCACTCGTGTGGCCCAATGGGCCCGCGTGACGGGCGGTTTTGTTGCTTGTTCAATTAGATGTGCGGCCGGCGGTCTCTCAGTCGGTCGGGACTTCCAGGTCGCTCTTGGCCAGTTCCTCGACGTTCACGTCCTTGAAGGTGACCACCTTCACGTTCTTCACGAACCGCGCCGGCCGGTACATGTCCCACACCCAGGCGTCGGCCATGGTCACCTCGAAGTACACCTCGCCGTCGGCGGAGCGCACGGCCAGGTCGACCTGGTTGGTCAGGTAGAAGCGGCGCTCGGTCTCGACCACGTACTTGAACAGGCCGACCACGTCGCGGTACTCGCGATAGAGCTGGAGCTCCATCTCGGTCTCGTACTTCTCGAGGTCCTCAGCGCTCATGCCCACGCTCCCCTTGGTCGGTCTTCAATCACAGTCATTGTCACCCACAACGCGGGGAAACGTTCGCCACGTTGGCATATGTGAACCGGTGCTCCGCACAGGGCCCGTGCTCGGTCAACGCTGCCTGGTGGGCGGGCGTGGAGTAGCCCTTGTGGACCTCGAAGCCGTACGCCGGATAGCGCTGGGCCAACTCGGTCATCATGCCGTCCCGCACCGTCTTGGCCAGCACCGAGGCGGCGGCCACGCAGGCGGCCACCTGGTCCCCCTTCCACATGGCCAGGCTGGGGCAGGGAAGTCCGTCGACGCGGAATCCGTCGGAGAGCACATAGGCCGGGGAGACGTCCAAGCGGGCCACGGCGCGGCGCAGCGCTTCGATGTTCGCCTGGTGCAGGCCCAGGCGGTCCACCTCCGGGGCCGGTATGGCGACCCACGCATAGGACAGCGCGCGCTTCTCGATCTCCACGCGGACCCGGTCGCGGGCCTTCTCGGTGAGCAGCTTGGAGTCGGACAAGCCGGGGATGCGGCCGCCTGCCCCGGGGCGGAGGATCACAGCACCGGCCACCAGCGGCCCGGCACAGGCGCCCCGGCCGGCTTCGTCAGCGCCGGCGACCTGAGCGAACCCGGCACGCGCCAGAGCGCGCTCGTAGCCGTAGATTCCCGCGTCGGAGCGGATGGCTACGCCGCGCGGCATCGAGAGTGTGGGCGTAGTGGTCATCGTCTATAACGTACAGCGCCCCGGGGACGACAATGGCGGCCGCAGCGGGAAGTCCGTGCCGCGACCGCCATTGACCATGAGGTCAAATCACTACAAAAGTAGTGAAACTACAGCTCTAGTTGGACAGCAGGTCCAGCTTCTTCAACTTGCGACGGCGCCGCACCACGGTGATCGGGACCGCCATGGCGAAGGCCGCCACCGGCACCGCGCCGGGCGTCTCCAGCGCCTGGAAGCTCTTCTTGAACGTCGAGGGCACCGGCAGCGTGCCGAAGTGCGACGGCGGCCAGACCTTCAGCACCGCCACGCCGACCACGTTGCCCAGCGGGACGAAGCCGCCGGTCGGGCCGTTGATGTGGGCGCGGGAGTCCACGGACACCTCGCGGTGGTCGCCCATGACCCAGATCTTGCCCTGGGGCACGTGCACCTCGAAGGGCTCCATCGACGGCAGGTTGCCCGGGTACAGGTACCCCGACTCCTGCAGCGGGACGCCGTTGACGGTGACCGGCGCGCCGTTGCCGGCGCACTTGACGTCGTCGCCGCCGACGCCGATGACCCGCTTGATCAGGTCGCCGTTGTCCTCCGGCAGCAGGCCGACCGCGGTCAGGGCCTTGCTGAAGACGTTCTTCGGCTTCACCGGCTCGCTGTCCAGCCAGCCGCCCGGGTCCTGGAAGACCACGATGTCGCCGCGGTTGGGCTCGTGGCCCATCCAGTTCGTGAACCGGTTCACCAGCACGCGGTCGTTGATCTCCAGCGTGTTCTGCATCGAGCCGGAGGGGATGACGAACGCCTGGACCAGGAAAGTCTTGATGATGAAGGCCAGCACCAGGGCGATGGCCAGCAGGAACGGCAGTTCGACGATGAACGGCCGCGGCTTCTTCGGGAACGCGAAGTGCCACACCGCCACGAACGGCAGCAGGACCCACTGCCACCACGTGCGGGGCCCGGCCGGCGCGGCCGGCTCGGGGGCCGGCTGCTCGTCCTCGGGGGACGGCGAGACGCCCTCGGAGCCGCCCTGGGAGTCGGGACCCTCGGGGCCGCCGAAGCCCGAAGGACCGGAAGGACCGCCCGGACCGCCGGGATCCTCGGAACCGCCGCCGGGGCCGCCGGAACCGCCGGGACCGCTGTGCCCCGCGTAGTCCCCGTAGCCGCCTTGCCCGGCGTAGCCGCCCTGACCACTCTGACCGCTCTGGCCGTCGTAGCTACCTGGCGCGGGGTATCCGCCCTGCGCGGGGTAACCCTGACCGGCATAGCCGCCCTGCGCGGGGTATCCGCCCTGGCCCGCGTAGCCGCCGGCCGCACCGGACTGGTCGTAGCCCGACGACGGCGCGTACCCGGAGGACGCCGCGTAGCCGGCCCCCTGGTCGTGCGCCCCGTAGCCGGCACCCTGGTCGTGTGCCGCCTGGTCGGGGCGCGGGACCCCGGCCTCGCCGCGGCCGACCGGGTTGTCGGCGGTCTCCGAGCTCTCGTCCACTGTCACAGTCTGCCCTTCCGCTGACCCGCCAGGCCCGCTCCGCTTCGCTTCCGCCTGGTCCATGTCGCTGTTTCCTTCGCAGTCCCTCGAAAGTTCGGCTCAGCCAAGCGGCCGCTCCGTACCCAACCGCCTCCGTAGCCGATTGGTTACGCCCACAGGGCCCGGAAGAAGAGTGCCGCCGCGGCGACGGCGCCGCTGCAAGCCCGCCCGCAACGGCACCGCGAGCGTGAAGCCCCACAGCAGAGGCGGCGCGGTGGTCGCGCTCTGCATGGCCTGCGCAGGGTTCTTCAAGGAGAACGTAGAAGGAGTCCCCAGGCCGCTCATGCGAGTCAGCGGCCATATCCGCACGAACGCATGACCCTGCATGTCCGAATACGGCACCAGCCCCTGGGAGGGCTCCTGCAGGTGGACCCGCGAGTCCCCGGAGTCGCTCCGGTGGTCGCCGAGCACGAACACCGTGTGCGGCTGGACGGTGATCGGCCCGAACGGGGTCTGCGAGGGGTCGTCCAACTGCCCGTCGGCGCCGCGGTAGAGATAGGAGTGCTCGTCCAGCGGCACGCCGTTCACCGTCACCGGCTCTCCGACGCCCTTGCACTGCACCACGTCGCCGGGCACCCCGACCACGCGCTTGATGAGGTCCTGCTCGTTGCCCTCGGGCAGCAGTCCGACGAAGGAGAAGACCTTCTTGATCCCGCCGACGACGGCGTTGTCCTTCTTGATCTCCGAGGGGTCCAGCCAGCCGCCGGGGTCCTTGAACACCACGATCTGGCCGCGCTGCGGGGTCCAGCCGAACCACGGGGTCAGCTTGTTCACCAGGACTCGGTCGCCGGGTTCGATGGTGTGCTGCATGGACTGGGAGGGGATGAAGTAGGCCTGGACGAAGAAGGTCTTGATCACCAGGGCGAGCAACAACGCGACCCCGAAGAGGATCGGCAGTTCCTTCCACAGCTTCACCGGTTTCAGCCGGCGCCTTTGCCCCTTGGCCACCGGCCGCACCCTAGCCTGTTCGTCGTCGAGTCCGCGGGACCCGGGTCAGCACATTTGGACAGACAGGAACAGCCGTTCCCAGTCGAACAAGTTATAGGACTTGCCTGAGGATTGTGTAAACGGCTCCGGGCCACGTCCTCGTGGTGAGGACGTGGCCCGGAGCCGTGGAAGACCGTGCGGTGCGACGGGGCTCAGTGGCCCGCGACAGCCTCGCGCTTCTCCTTGATCTTCGCCTTCTTGCCGCGCAGGTCGCGCAGGTAGTACAGCTTCGCCCGACGGACGTCACCGCGGGTCACGACCTCGATCTTCTCGATGATCGGGGTGTGCAGCGGGAAGGTGCGCTCCACGCCGACGCTGAAGCTGACCTTGCGGACGGTGAAGGTCTCGCGCACGCCCGAGCCCTGGCGGCGGATGACGACGCCCTTGAACTGCTGGATGCGGGAGCGGTTGCCCTCGACGACCTTGACGTGCACGTTGACGGTGTCACCGGGACGGAACGCCGGGACGTCGATGCGCATCGACAGCTCGTCGATGGTGGACAGCTTGTCCATGATCTCTCCTCGTGGACGCCACAGGTCGGCCACGGCTTAGGTGGTGTAACCAGATTCCGGCTTGAAGACGCCGTGGGCGGGTCCCCCTGTGGCAGGGCGCGTCCGGCGGGCAGGTGGCTGTGTCTAATGAAAGGCGGGCACCTGCTCAAGCAGTACCGGCCTAGTCTGACACAGCGTCGGCGTCGAAACGAAATCCGTCGGGCGTCCACGACCAGCCCAAAGCCTCCAGCCGGGCCCGGTCCTTCTTGTCCAGCGCCGCCGGGTCCAAGGCCGCGATCAGGTCCGGGCGCATCGCAGCGGTGCGTTCCAGCGCCTGGTCCCGCCGCCAGCGCGCGATCAGCGCGTGGTTGCCGGACAGCAGCACAGGCGGAACCTCGCGGCCGTCCCAGCTTGCGGGCTTCGTATATACGGGACCCTCCAGGAGTCCCGCCATACCGCCCTCAGAGGAATGTCCAAAGGAGTCGTCCTTGGCAGACTCCGCATTGCCCAGCACCCCGGGCAGCAGCCGGCCCACCGCCTCGACCATCACCAGCACCGCGACCTCGCCGCCGGCCAGCACGTAGTCGCCGATGGAGAGCTCCTCCACGGGCATCCGCTCCGCGGCGGCCTCGATGAACCGCCGGTCGATGCCCTCATAGCGAGCCGGGGCGAACACCAGGTGCGAGGCGGTCGCGAGGTCCTCGGCGACCCGCTGGGTGAACGGCCGGCCCGACGGCGTCGGCACGATCAGCCGCGCCCCGGCCTCCCGGCCGGGCGGCACGATCTGGGTCAGGGCCTCCGACCACGGCTCGGGCTTCATCACCATGCCCGGACCGCCGCCGCACGGCGAGTCGTCCACCGTGTTGTGCCGGTCGTGGGTCCAGGTTCGCAGCTCGTGCACGCGCACGTCGAGGATCCCGGCGGCCGCCGCCTTGCCGATCAGCGAGACGTCCAGCGGCGCCAGGTACTCGGGGAAGATGGTGACGATGTCGATGCGCATATGAGATGACCGCTCTGCAGGCGGCTATTCGACGCTGTCCAGGTCCAGCAGCCCGGCCGGCGGATCGACCACGACCCGGTGCCCGGCGATGTCCACGGTCGGGACGAACTGCTTGATGAACGGGATCAGCACCTCCGGCGCGTCCGGCCGCTTGACCGCCAGCACGTCCTGCCCCGGCAGGTGCAGCAGGTCGGCGATCTCCCCCAGCACGGTCCCGTCGGCCAGCTCGACGGCCAGCCCGACCAGCTGGTGGTCGTAGAACTCCTCGGGGTCCTCGGGGGTCTCGTCCGGGTCGGCCTCGACCACCAGGATGGTGTTGCGCAGCGCCTCGACCGCGTTCCGGTCGGCCACGCCCTCGAAGGACAGCAGCAGGATGCCGCTGTGGAAGCGCATGTCGGATACCACGAGCGGACCGCGCTCGGCCGGCTCGGTCAGCAGGCGCGAGCCCGGCGCGAAGCGCAACTCGGGGTCGTCGGTGCGGACCTCGACCGTGGCCTGGCCGCGGATGCCGTGCGCACGACCGATCCGGCCGACCACGAGGCGCAGCGCCTCGGGCCGGCCGGAACCGCTCTCAGTGTCGGGGCTCACCGGTAGCCGGCCGCCTCGACCAGGTCGACGCGCAGCGAGCGGCCGCCGAGGGCGGCCATCACGGTGCGCAGCGCCCGCGCGGTGCGCCCGCCGCGGCCGATGACCTTGCCCAGGTCGTCCGGGTGCACCCGGACTTCCAGGACCTTGCCGCGGCGCTGGTCGCGCTCGCGGACCCGGACCTCATCGGGGTGCTCGACGATGCCCTTGACCAGGTGCTCCAGGGCCTCTTCCAGCATGCTCAGCCCTCGGAAGCGATCTCAGCCTCGACGGCCGGGGCCGGGGTCTCCACCGGAGCCTCGGTCGCCGGGGTCTCGTCGGCCTTCTTCTCGGCCTTGTCGGCCTTCTTCTTCGGCGTGGTGGCGCCGGTCTTCGGCTCGTCGGCGGCCTCCTTGGCGGCGGCCTCGAAGACGGCCTTGCGGTCGGCCTTGGGGGCCGCGACCTTCATCGGCGCCGGGGCGTCCAGGCCCTTGAACTTCTGCCAGTCGCCGGTGACCTTCAGGATGGCCTCGACGGCCTCGGTCGGCTGCGCGCCGACGCCCAGCCAGTACTGCGCGCGCTCGGAGGTGACCTCGATGTACGAGGGGTCCTCCTTCGGGTGGTACTTCCCGATCTCCTCGATCGCCCGGCCGTCGCGCTTGGTGCGGGCGTCGGCCACGATGATCCGGTACTGCGGGTTCCGGATCTTGCCCATGCGCTTGAGCTTGATCTTGACTGCCACGGTGTGGTGTCTCCTGCTTTGGTTGACTGCGGGTGGTGCCGCCGCGCCGCCACGTGGGGACATGGCATCGGCAGCAGCCGGATGGACTCGGCGTTGCGCAGGAGAGAGGGCCATGCGCGACCGGTACAAGCTTCCATTGTGCCAGAACGTTCCGGCTGGTTGGGACGCCCCCGGCGCCGAGGAGCACCGGGGAGTCCCGAGGCGGCGTCGCCGAGCGTGCCGGCCCCACCGCGAGGCGGTTACTGCGGCGGGAGCAGGTTCTTGAACTCGTCCGGCAGCTCGAACTGGCCGCCGCCGGCGTCGCCGCCGAACGGAGAGCCGTTGCCGTCCTTGCGGGCCTGCCGCGCGGCCTCCTCGGCCTTGGCCTTGGCGGGGTTGCCCGAGCGCGAGCGGCCCTTGGACTTGGACCGCTGGTCGGCGGCCTTGGCCTTGGCCGACTTGCGCTTGGTGCCGCCCAGGCCGCCGGCCCCGGGCAGGCCCGGCATGCCGGGCATCCCGCCCTTGGCCATCTGCGACATCATCTTCTTGGCCTCGAGGAAGCGGTCGATGAGGTTGTTGACCTCCTGGACCGTGGTGCCCGAGCCCCGGGCGATGCGCTGCCGGCGGGAGCCGTTGATGATCTTGACGTCCTCGCGCTCGCCGGGGGTCATCGACTTGATGATGGCCGCGATCCGGTCGACGTCCTTGTCGTCGATCTCGTTCAGCTGCTGCTTGATGTCCCCGACACCCGGGAGCATGCCGAGCAGCTTCTTCATGGAGCCGAGCTTCTTCAGCTGCTCCATCTGCTTCAGGAAGTCGTCGAGGGTGAACTCGTTGCGGGCCAGCTTGTTGGCCATCGCCTCGGCCTCGCGGGCGTCGAACGCCTGCTCGGCCTTCTCGATCAGGGTGAGCATGTCGCCCATGTCGAGGATGCGGCCGGCCATCCGCTCGGGGTGGAAGACGTCGAACTCGTCGAGCTTCTCCCCGGAGGAGGCGAACATCACCGGCTTGCCGGTGACCTGGCGCACCGACAGGGCGGCACCGCCGCGGGCGTCGCCGTCGAGCTTGGTCAGCACCACGCCGTCGAACCCGACGCCGTCCATGAAGGCCTGCGCGGTGGTCACCGCGTCCTGACCGATCATGGCGTCGACCACGAACAGGACCTCGTCGGGCCGGACCGCGTCGCGGATGTCGGCGGCCTGCTTCATCAGGTCGGCGTCGATGCCCAGCCGGCCCGCGGTGTCGACGATGACCACGTCGTGCAGCTTGGCCTTGGCGAACTCGATCGAGTCCTGCGCGACCTTCACCGGGTTCCCGACGCCGTTGCCGGGCTCGGGGGCGAAGACCGGCACGCCGGCGCGCTCGCCGACCACCTGGAGCTGGGTGACCGCGTTCGGCCGCTGCAGGTCCGCGGCGACCAGGATCGGGGTGTGGCCCTGGTCCTTCACCCAGCGGGCCAGCTTGCCGGCCAGCGTGGTCTTGCCGGCGCCCTGGAGGCCGGCGAGCATGATCACCGTCGGCGGGTTCTTGGCGAAGCGCAGCCGCCGGGTCTCACCGCCCAGGATGGCGATGAGCTCCTCGTTGACGATCTTGACGATCTGCTGCGCCGGGTTCAGCGCCTTGGAGACCTCGGCACCCTCGGCCCGTTCCCGGACCGCGGCGATGAACGGGCGTACGGCCTGCAGCGAGACGTCGGCCTCGAGCAGCGCCTGCCGGATCGCGCGCAGCGTGTCGTCGATGTCCTGCTGCGAGAGCCGACCCTTGCCGCGCAGGTTCTTGAACGTCGTGGCCAAACGATCGGAGAGCGTGTCGAACACGTCGTAGTCATCCTTCGCGCGGAAATCAACAGATCGGGCGGATTAGAAAAACCGCCGTAGTCCACCAGAGTAGCCGCTGACGTCGCCCAACCCGAGTCTGGCCATGTTTGTCAGAACGGTGCGCCACCATGGTGGCAACACGAGGTGAGGGAGAACAACACAGTGACTCTGGTCAACAAGTACGCGGGGACGTGCGCCGCGTGCAAGGGTCGGGTGGAAGCCGAGGCCGGTACGCGCGCCAACGTGGACGGTGCGTGGCTGACCTATCACCATGAGTGCGCCCCGGCCTGGGAGCCCCGGCCCGCCGGCCAGAGCGGCCGGAGCGAGGCCCCGGCCGTCGTCCCGCCGCAGCGCGGGTCGCACGACGGCTGGCACCGCCGCCGGCTGGCCGGCTTCGACACCGAGACCACCGGCCGCGACCCGAGGACCGTGCGCATCGTCTCGGCGGCCATCGTCACCTCCGACGGCGCCGAGAAGACCTTCCTCATCGACCCCGGCGTGGAGATCCCCGCCGAGGCCACCGCGATCCACGGCATCACCACCGCCCACGCCCGCGAGCACGGCACGGAGCCGCGCCGCACGCTCGACGAGATCGCCGACGCGCTGGCCACCGAGCTGCGCGCCGGCACCCCGCTGGTGGTGTTCAACGCCCCCTACGACCTGACGCTGCTGGAGGCCGAGCTGGCCCGCAACGGCCTGACCCCGCTGGCCTCCCGCGCCCCGGTGGCCCCGGTGATCGACCCGCTGGTCATCGACCGGCAGATGGACAAGTTCCGCAAGGGCGCGCGCACGCTGGAGGCGCAGTGCCAGTTCTACGGCGTGACCATCACCCACGCCCACGACGCGGCGGCCGACGCGCTGGCCGCGATGAACCTGGCACAGGTGATCGGCGCCAGCTACCCGGCGGTGGGGACGCTGGACGCGGTGCGGCTGCACGAGGCGCAGGCGCGCTGGAAGGCCGAGCAGGAGGCGGACCGGGCGGCGTTCCGCGAGCGGCGCGGGGAGAAGTCGTACGCCGAGCCGGAGTGGCCGACCCGGCCGCTGGCCACCTCGGCGTGACACAGAACACACCCCCACAGCAGTAGAGGCAAGCGGCGGGGGGGCCCGGGCCCCGGGGGCCCCCCCCGGGCGGGGATTAAGGCCCCGTACCAAAGCCCCGATCGCCCCCCCGCGGGCCCGCGGGCGCCGCCCCCCCCGCCCCCGCCCCCCGCCCCCCAACCCCCCCCCCCCCCCCCCCCCCCCCCCCCCCCCGGGGGGGCCCCCCCCCCCCCGCCCCCCCCCGCCGCTGTCGTCTAAACAGGCCACTGACATTCGCCGCATAGCGCCGCCGCGATCCCGGCCGGCCGCGCCGCCGAGCCGGCGAAATGCCGGACCAGCAGGCACTCTTACAGCACTTTCGCGCTTTGCACCCGTGATCCCGATCGATGATGCCGACAACACGTCGGAAAGAACCACGCGATCGACCCAGTCCGAACCAGGACAGCCCGGACTGAATCAGGACCACTAAACGCCTGGCGAAGTAAAATCCTGGTATAGCGTCCTGGGCCGATCCCTTTTGTCGTTCGGGGTCTCGCTAGGGTTACGGCCGGACCCCCGTAACCACGCCGCCCAACCTGGACGGTGGCGGGAGTTCACGCCGAATCCGGCGAAGCGCGACCCGCCGTTTCCACGGACTCCCACACGGTCCGAGGGCGGAGCGCCGATCTGGAACCGGGGACCCACAAGTCCCACCGGCCCGCATGCACTGGGGCCAAGGGGTGAATCGGTCCGCTGCGTACCCCCGCGCGGCGGCCTGCAGGGCACGCTTCTCAGCCCGAACCCGACAGCTAACCCGGTAGGCGGCAGGGAGAGAAGGAGAGTCGCCCTAGTGGCGTCCCACAAAACCGTGACCACTCACCGCGCGTCCAAGAAGACGATCACCGCCCCCCGTACCGCGGTGACGCTGGCGACCGCCACGGTCGGTTCCATCGCCCTGGTTCCGGGTCTGGCCCACGCCGACCCGACGCCGAACCTGAACGATGTCAAGAACCAGGTCAACAACCTCCACCAGCAGGCCGAGCAGGCCTCGGAGGCGTACGACCAGGCGGCCACCAACCTGGCCGCGCTGCAGAACAAGGTCAACCAGATCCAGGCCCGCATCACCGCGGAGCAGTCGCAGCTGACCAACGCGCAGTCCTCGCTGGGCAGCCTGGCCGCCGCGCAGTACCGCGCCGGCGGCGTGGACGACTCGCTGCAGCTGATGCTGTCGGCCTCCCCGGACAACTTCCTCCAGCAGGCCACCGCGAACTCCGAGGTGTCCACCCGCTCTGCCGCCTCGATGCAGACCGCGCAGGAGATCAAGCGCCAGCTGGACCAGGACAAGACCGAGGCCTCCTCGGACCTTCAGCAGCTGCAGAAGACCCGCGACGAGATGGCCCAGAACAAGACCGACATCGACGCCAAGGAAAAGCAGGCGCAGGCCCTGCTGGACTCGCTGACGCCGACCCAGCGCACCGAGTACCAGCAGCAGCAGACGCAGGCCAACCAGCAGAACGTCAAGACGCCGGCCAACCTGCCGCCGGCGCCGAACGCCCGCGCCGGGATAGCGGTCGCGTTCGCCAAGGCGCAGCTCGGCAAGCCCTACGTCTACGGCGCCGACGGCCCGAGCAGCTTCGACTGCTCCGGCCTGACGATGGCCGCCTGGGGCGCCGCCGGGGTGTCGATGTCGCACTCCTCCTCGGCGCAGGCCTATGAGTTCCCCCAGGTCAGCGAGGCCAACATCGCCGTCGGCGACCTGGTCATCTACTACGGGAGCCTGCACCACGTCGGGATATACGTCGGCAACGGCATGATCATCCACGCCGCGATGCCGGGCACGGTGATCCAGTACGCCCCGCTCCACTCGATGCCTGTGGCGATGATCGTGCGGCCGTAGTATCGTGCCGAGCCAGCCGCGGGGCGCCGACGTCACGTCGGCGCCCTTCGACGTTGTCAGGGGGACGGAATGTCAGAGTACGAAATCGGCCGGGAGGCCGAGGAGTTCCAGGAGCCGGCGACCGCCGGGGAGCAGGCCCGGGAATCGGCCGACGAGCGGGCGGACGAGCCGGCTGAGGTAGCGGCCGAGGCACTGGTCGAGGAGCCGGCCGACGAGCCGGTCGAGGAATACACCGAGCCCTACGCCGACCCGCAGGAGTGGATCAGCGAACTGGTCGCCAAGCTGGAACGCGCCGAGCAGGGCATCGGCTCCGGGCCGCGCGACGCGCTGATGGCGCGGATCAAGCTGGCGCAGGCCTATTCGGAGCTGGGCGACTCGGTGCAGGCCGCGCCGCTGGCGGTGGCGAACGTGGCGCAGGCCAGGCGGCTGTTCCCGTCGAGCGAGGGGATGCTGCGGCAGCTGCGGGAGTTCCGGGACGCGGCGTGCGAGGCCGCGGGCTGGACGGCCGCGATGATGCGGGAGTCGGACGAGGATCTGGACGCCGAGGAGCCGAGCGAGTTGGTGGCGCGGCCGGACGCGGTGCAGGCCGCCGCGCAGGCCGAGGCCGCCGAGGCCGCAGAAGCCGCCGAAGCCACAGAAACCCCGGACGACATCACGGCGGAGTACGAGATGCCGGCGCGGGAGAGTCAGACCACTGAGCCCGAGTCGGCCGGGGCGGTGATCCACGAGTTCGTACGCCGGGCTCCTGAACCGGACGCGCTGCAGTGGGCCGCCGAGGTGCAGGCCGCGCTCACGCAGCCGGCCGAGCTCGCGATCCCGACGCCGCCGGAACCGGAGTACGCCGAGGAGGTCGAGCCCGCGCTGGCCTCGGCGGACCTGGCGGATCTGAGCGACCTGGCGGATCTGGCGGCGATCGAGGAGATCATCAAGCTGCGGTACGAGTTGCGCGAGGCGCACCGGACCATCGAGCGGCTGCGGCATGTGAACCGGAAGCTGCGCGAGGCGCTGGAGTTCGACGAGGCCCCCTAGGCAGGGCCGGGCGAGACCGGCAGGGCCCAGACAGGGCCCAGACGGGGCCAAGCGGCTCGCGCGCAGCCGCACCCGAAGCCGCCGCAGCCTCAGCCTCGCCGACCCCACAGCAGCACCAGCACCGGCACCACCACACAGCCCGAAAAAGCGAGAGCCGGGTCCGAAGACCCGGCCCCGGGCGCCACCCTCAGGCGCCTACTCCCACTCGATCGTCCCCGGCGGCTTGCTGGTCACGTCCAGCACCACCCGGTTGACCTCGGCGACCTCGTTGGTGATCCGCGTGGAGATCCGCGCCAGCACCTCGTACGGCAGCCGCGACCAGTCGGCGGTCATCGCGTCCTCGCTGGAGACCGGGCGCAGCACGATCGGGTGGCCGTAGGTCCGGCCGTCGCCCTGCACGCCCACCGAGCGCACGTCGGCCAGCAGCACCACCGGGCACTGCCAGATCTCGGTGTCCAGGCCGGCCGCGGTCAGCTCCTCGCGGGCGATGGCGTCGGCCTCGCGCAGCAGGTCCAGCCGCTCCTTGGTGACCTCGCCGACGATGCGGATGCCCAGGCCCGGGCCCGGGAACGGCTGCCGGCCGACGATCCCCTCGGGCAGTCCCAGCTCCCGGCCGACCTGGCGGACTTCGTCCTTGAACAGCTTGCGCAGCGGCTCGATCAGTTCGAACAGCAGGTCCTCGGGGAGCCCGCCGACGTTGTGGTGGCTCTTGATGTTGGCCGCGCCGGTACCGCCGCCGGACTCCACGACGTCCGGGTAGAGCGTGCCCTGCACCAGGAACCGCACCGGCTCGCCGGCGTCCGCCGAGGCCTCGACGATCTCGCGCTCGGCCTGCTCGAAGACCCGGATGAACTCGCGGCCGATGATCTTGCGCTTCTCCTCGGGGTCGGACACCCCGGCCAGCGCCGACAGGAAGCGCTCCTCGGCGTCGACGACCTTCAGCTGCACGCCGGTGGCCGCCACGAAGTCCTTCTCGACCTGCTCGGCCTCGCCCTTGCGCAGCAGGCCGTGGTCGACGAACACACAGGTGAGCTGCTCGCCGATGGCCTTCTGCACGATCGCCGCGGCCACTGCGGAGTCCACGCCGCCGGACAGGCCGCAGATCGCGCGCTTGGTCCCGACCTGCTCGCGGATCGAGGCGACCTGCTCCTCGACGATGTTGCCGGTGGTCCAGTCCGGCTCGATGCCGGCGCCCTTGTAGAGGAAGTTCTCCAGCAGCAGCTGCCCGAACTGCGAGTGCAGGACCTCGGGGTGGTGCTGGACGCCGTAGAGCCGCTTCTCGTCGTCCTCGAACGCGGCGACCGGGGTCTTGGCCGTGGTGCCGGTCACGCGGAAGCCCTCGGGGGCGGCCACGACCGCGTCTCCGTGCGACATCCACACCGGCTGCTCGGCGTGCGAGCCCTGGAACAGCGTGGAGTCGGTGTCGGTGACCGCCAGCGCGGTGCGGCCGTACTCCCGGCCGCCGGTCTGCTCGACCACGCCGCCCAGCGCGCGCGCCATCGCCTGGAAGCCGTAGCAGATGCCCAGGGTCGGAACCCCGGCGCGGAACAGTTCCGCACCGACGTTCGGCGCGCCCTCGGCGTAGACCGAGGACGGCCCGCCGGAGAGGATCACCGCCTTGGGCTTCTTGGCCAGGATCTCGGCGACCGTCGCGGTGTGCGGCACGATCTCGCTGTAGACGTGGGCTTCGCGGACCCGGCGCGCGATGAGCTGCGCGTACTGGGCCCCGAAGTCGATGACAAGAACGGTGTCGGCAGGCTGCTCCATGATGGGCCAAGTCTATCGGGCGGGGACGACCGCTCAGGTCACGCCGGTGATCACGCGCGAGGCACCGTCAGCCGCCGACGACCCCCGCCGGCGCCGTGCGCGGCCAGGGCCGCACCGCCTCCAGGTGCGCCGCGAGCCCCAGCAGCAGCGCCTCCCGCCCCGGACGCGCGGCGAACTGCACGCCGATCGGCAGCCCGCAGCTGTGCGTCGCGGCCGGGACGTTCATCGCCGGCCATCCGGCCAGGTTCCACGGCGGGCACAGCCCGGCGTAGGAGGTGTTCGCCACAAAGGTGGACAGCAGCCCGCGCCGGCCCCATCGAAGCGCTTCCGGCGGCGGCCTGAGCAAGGTCGGGGTCAGCACCACGTCCGCCTCACCGAGGAACCGGTCGGCGTCGCGGTCCCGCCACTTGCGCCGGGTCCGGGCCCCGGTCAGCCCGACCTTGGCCAGGGTCCGGCCGGCCGAGGCCATCCGGCGGGTGGCGCGGTCCAGGGCGTGCCGGTCGTACTCCTCGGCGTCCATGGCGGCGGCCGCGTACCAGGTCTGCACCGCGCCGAAGCCGAGGTACTGCGGGTAGCCGCGGGCTTCGACGATCGTGTGCCCGGCCTCCTCCAGCACCTTGGCCACGCTTTCGACGGTGTCCTTGTGCTCCCGGTCGACGCGGTAGCCCCGCGAGGTCGGCGCCGTCGACACCGCGATCCGCAGTCCGGCCGGCCGGTTGTCCGGCGCGGCGGCCAGGGCGGGATCGCCGGCCATCACCGACAGCATCAGGGCCGCGTCCTCGACGGTGGTGGCCAGCGGGCCGTTCTCGGCCAGGCCCCACCAGGAGTCGCGGCCGAGTCCGGAGGGGACGGTGCCCAAGCCGGGCTTGAAGCCGAACAGGCCGCAGCACGCCGCCGGCCCGCGGATCGAGCCCAGACCGTCGTTGCCGTGCGCGACCGGCACGAGCCCGGCGGCCACCGCCGCGGCCGCGCCGCCGGAGGAGCCGCCCGGCGTCCGGGTCGGGTCCCAGGGGTTGCGCGCCATGCCCAGCGCGCTGTCGGTCATCGCGACCAGCGACAGCTCGGGGGTGTGGGTGAGGCCGACCACGACGGCGCCGGCGGCGCGGAGCCGCGCCACCACGGGATGGTCCTCCGGCTCCGGGGGACGGTCCGCGGTCGCGGCCGTGCCGTGCCGGCACTGCTCGTCGGCGACCGCGACGTTGTCCTTCACCGCGACCGGTACTCCGGCCAGCGGGAGATCCGCCAAGTCGGGGCGTGCGGCCACCTCGTCGGCCTCGGACAGCGCCGCGTCATGCCGGACTTTGCGGAACGCCCCGATCCGGGGGTCCGCGGCGGCTATGCGGTCCAGGGCTTCCTGGACGGCACCGCGCACACTGCTCTTTCCCTGACGGACGGCCGCCGCGATCTCGGCGGCCGTCCGCGGTTCCACACCGCTTCCGGTCCAGCCAGCCATCCCTGCATCATCGCGCCGTAAGCGGGCGAGGCAAAGAGGACCGTCCACAGTTGCCGGAAGCGGGTCGCACTATCTGTCGCGCAGCTCCCGCCGGCCTCAGCCGAGCAGGTCGTCGAACTCGCCGTCCTTGATCCCGTTGATCATGGCCTCGATCTCGGCCCGGGTGTACAGCAGCGCCGGGCCCTGCGGGTCGCGGGAGTTCCGCACCGCGACCGAGCCGTCACCCATGCCCGCGAACTCCACGCAGTTGCCCTGCGAGTTGGAGTAGCTGCTCTTGCGCCACGCGGCGGCGACCTTGGTGGCCGGCATGCCGTTGTAGGCCTCGAACTCGCTCATCTCGTGTTTCCCCTTACATGTACGGTGAGAAGGGTTGATCCACTGCACGTGCATCCGCGCGGGAATCAGCATTCGCTGATGCATGGCAGTAAACGGATGCTAGCGGTAGTGCTGGCGCACGCGCAGAGGTTTCGAGTGTGAAACGTTCAAAGAGCGGGTAAAGGTTCTCCCCGCAGGTTCAAGGCATGCGTTCGGAGTGGGTTCGATACCAGATCGATATACATTCGAGCCCTGCGACCGACAACCAATACCCGCTGGTGCCGACCGTAATCGGGGCCGGACCGAAAGTGAGTGCGACCACGGAAAGCGGTTACTGCGTCACGCTTGTGAGCACCCGTCCGCAACGGTCAGCAACGCGGCTGTAAAGCCGATGGGAATCCTTGTCTGAAGCCTCGTACGAAGACGGGCCCGGGCCTTCAGCAGGCGAGCTCGAACAGCGCCCACACGACTTTCCCGGACGGCTCGGCCGCCCCGGGCGCACGGAAACGGCGCCAGCCCCAGTCGTCGGCCAGCGCCTCCACGAGGTACATGCCCCGCCCGGACTCGTCCAGGCCCCATAAGCCGTCGGCCGCCCGGGCCGGCGTGGGTGCCACCGGCGAGGCGGCCGAGGGGTCGGCGACGGCGAAGAGCACGCGCTCCACGCCCGCTTCGCCGGCTCCGGTGTCACAGGGCTCGTGGACCAGACACAGCGATATCAGGTCGGACTCGTCACTCATCCGTCCCGGGAGCACCGCTTCATAGGCGTGCACGAGAGCGTTGGTCACGAGTTCGGAGACCACGATGCCCAGATTCTCGAGCAAGGTGGCGAAACGCTCGGGCTGTCCGCGCCAGTCCTCCGCGACGTCCCGCACGAAGCGCCGGGCCGCCGAGACCGACTCGGCCCGCGCCGGGAGCACGCAATGCCGCGTCGACACGCTGCGCCCCACGGCCTGGTACCCGATGCAAACCGGCAGGTCGGCATGGAGCAGGGAGTAGGCGTAACCAGACGCGACCATCGGGTCTCCCGTCACGTGCCGGCCGTTTCCTCGGCGGCACATGCAATCGCAGCGTTTTCCTATGCATAAGGCGGATGCACGTGCATGCTACAGCGTAGACGGCGCGCGCAGGGTCTCGGATGGGCAAAGACTTCGCCTATTTGATTCAGGGTCCTGTGGCACGCTGCCGGGAGTCCCGACAGCGGGAACGACCTAGGCTCGCGGTGTTCACAAGCGGACGCCCGAGTGGCACAATCGGCAGCTGATCCACCGCCCGGCACCTGCGAAACGCAGGGTCTGGGCCTCAGATGGAGCGAGGAAGCAATGAGTGGGCCCCACACCGCTGATCCCGAGTCCGAGCCGCCGCGCTCGGGCGGCGCGACGGTGCGCCGGATCATGCTCGGCTCGCAACTGCGGCGCCTGCGCGAGGCCGCGGGGATCACCCGGGAAACCGCCGGCTGGGAGATCCGCTCGTCGGAGTCCAAGATCAGCCGTCTGGAACTGGGCCGGGTCGGCTTCAAGATGCGCGACGTGGAGGACCTGCTGACGCTCTACGGCGTCACCGATCCCGGCGCCCGCGAACCGTTCCTGTCGATGGCCAAGGCCGCGAACGCGACCACCTGGTGGCACGGCTACCACGACGTCCTGCCGAGCTGGTTCGCCGGCTACATCGGCCTGGAGGAGTCGGCCTCGCTGATCCGCACCTACGAGGTGCAGTACATACCGGGCCTGCTGCAGACCGCTGATTACATGCGTGCGGTGATGGCCGGCCGCGGTGTCTACGACAGCGACTCCGAGCGCCGCGTCCAGGTCCGGCTGGAGCGCCAGAACGTGCTGCTGCGCGAGCAGGACGCGCCGCGGCTGTGGGCCGTGGTCGACGAGGCCGCGCTGCGCCGTCCGGTCGGCAGCCCGGAGATCATGCGCCAGCAGCTGTCCCACCTGCTGGAGATGATGGAGCGCCCGAACGTCACGGTGCAGGTGCTGCCCTTCCAGTCCGGCGCGCACGCCGCCGAGGCCGGGGCGTTCACCATCCTGCGCTTCGCCGAGCCGGACCTGCCCGACGTGGTCTACCTGGAGCACCTGGCGGGCGCGCTCTACCTGGACAAACGCGATGACGTCGACGTCTACCTGCAGGTGATAGAGCGGATCAGCGTGACCGCGCTGACCCCGGCGCTCACCGCCGAGGCGCTGGCCAAGCTGATCAAGGACTTCTGAGGCTGCCCGGAAGGCTGCCGGCTTCTTAAGGTTCTTAATCAGGTATCTGTACTCGAACATCCAAAACGGATACGTTCGTAGCCATGCCTGACAGGGGAGACGAACGGGGGCGTGGCGGCACACGGACACTGGTGACCGGCATTCTGGCCGGCACCGAATGGCTCCCCGCCACCAACCCGCAGGAGGCGACTCAGACCGCCCGCGACGCCCGGGATCTGGCAGTGCGGCTGCGGCCGGTGCTGTCCAAGCTGGCGCAGGCCCCGCGCGGCGGACGCCGCCGCGATCTGGAGTGGCTGCCGGCCGTCGAGCAGCTGGCCGTGGACGCGCAGTACTTCGCCTCGTGGTGGCTGCCGAGGCTTGAGGGCAAGTCGGCGCAGTCCTGGCCGTCGTGGTCCGCCGACGGATACGCGGACTGGGTGAAACGGCTCGACGCGCAGCGTCTGCGGACCCTGGAGATGGTCGAGGGAACGGCCCCGGTGACGCGGATCGCGTCGGTCACGCAACTGCGGCGCGGCAAGAGCCAGGCCGCGGAGCCCGAGACAGAGGCCGTGGAAGCCCCGCAGAGCCCGCCGCCCGGCGTCGAGAGCGCCGGGGAGCCCCACTCCCCCGCGCGCCATGCCCGAGGCGCGTCGTACACCGCTGAGGCCGCTGTGGCCGCCGAGACCGCTGAGGCCGCCGGCAGGGGCGAGGAGGAGCGCTCGGCGCGGATCACGCCGTTGCGCGGGCCCGGCGCGGCCCTCGTGGACGCGGCGCTCATGGACATGGCCGAGTCTGACCGGTCGGCCGACGAGACGCACATATCGAGGGCGACGCCGGTTTCGGCTCCTGACACGCGCGCTCCGGCGGAGCCGGAACTGCCGCGGGTGCCGCGGACGCCGCCGAATCAAGGCCCGGTCAGCGACGACCCGGACACCACGCACATCCAGCGGCCGCCGGTGGACAGTGTGCCGGCCCGATTCGACGATCTGGCCTCGGGAGCCGCAGGAGCCGCAGAAACGTCGGCCGCCTCGGACGGCTTGGACGCTGCCGCGCCGCGCGTGCCGCGGACCCCGCCGAATCAGGGCCCGCTCGATACCCATACCGACGCCGATGCCGATGCCGACGCGGGCGTCGGTGCGGACATCCTGCAGATCCCCCGGACCCCGCCCAACAGCGGCCCCGCGGGCGCCGGCGCCGACGGGCCGCGCGCCCCGCGCGCGCCGATCGTCAGCCTGGTCGGCGACGACGACGGGCCGCGGGTCCCCCGGACGCCGCCGAACTCCGGTCCAGCTGACGACGCCCTGGCCGCCGAGGACGACGCGGACGCGACGCACATCTCGCTGGCTCCGGTGGCTCCGGTGGCTCCCGTGGCTCCCGTGGCTCCGGCCGCTCGGAAGAGCCCGGCGACTCCGAAAAGCCCGGGCACGGCTGCTCCGAAAACCCCTGGGGCTCCGAAAGCCCCGGCCGCTCCGGCCGCGCTCGCGACCGGCGCGGAAGAGCAGACGCGGCCGTTGTTCCGTCCCGAGCCGCCGCCCGCCCCGCCGCCGTCGATCTCCGCGGCTCCCGCCCCGGCGGCGGCCGCCCTGGCTTCGTCCTCGGCCGGTTCGGCGGGCGCGGGCAGCGGTTCCGGCGGCAGCGTCGGCCTCGGCCTGTTCGACTCCGACGTCTCCGGCTACGACGAGTTCGAGAACTTCCAGCCCGGCGACGACCTTCCGCCGCCGGTGTTCCCGCTGACCGAGCCGGTCGAGCCGGTGGACCGCGGGCGCATCGTGCGGTACGCGGCGGCCGCTGTGGTGCTGGCTGCGTTGTGCGTGGTGGCCTTCGTCGGGCTCACACAGAAGAACTCGAACACCAAGACCGCCGTCTCGACGCCGGCGAAGAGCTCCAGCAGTCCGTCCTCGGCCGCGACCAGTGGCGCCTCGCCGAGTTCGGCCGCCCCCGGGGCCGTGACGGCGCCGACCGCGACTGACACTCCCCCGGCCTCCTCGACCGCCCCGAAGCCGCCGACGAGCTCCGCACCGAAGCCGAGCGCGCCTTCGAGCACGGCCCCGCAGACCAGTTCCGCGCCGCACAGCTCGGCGGCTCCTCCGCCCCCGCCGCAGAGCACGCACCAGCAGCCCCCGTCCGGCGGCGGTGTCAGGTCCCTGAATGTTTCGTCACTGGCCCCGGACGCGACCGGGAGCTTCAACTACGTCGCGCACGTACACGTCACGACGAGCGGGACCGGGTCGGTGACGGTCACCGTGACGTTCGCCGGGACGTCGTCCTCCGGCTCGCCGGGGTCCACCGGGGCGCAGAGCGAGTCGTTCACGCTGTCGGGCAAGACGTCGTACGACATCGATCCGCAGTTGGACGTGCACGGCATGTGCACGGGATCCGGCGAACAACCGTACATCGACGCGGTCGCGAGCGCGTCGGGAGCGAGTTCGTCGGTGGCTTACTCCAGCTCACCATGCTGAAATCGGGCCGTTATGGGAGAACCCCTACCGCGCCTTGAAGCGTCACCCTATAGTTCAGTGCATGGGCCAGGATGGGGGGATTGGCCTTCTGACCTTTGTGTCGGAGTTGGCCGATCGCACCGCCGGGGTCGACGTGCGGGCGCTGAGAAGCACGCCGGAAGACTCTGTGCGGACGGGGTCGACCGGGGTCGCTGACGTGTCCCGGGCCGAAGATCGGCGACGTTGCGGCCACCTCCCCCTGGACCACGCCCCACGCCGCCCGCACGCACCACGCGGACGGTGAACACGACGCCCTTCCGGCGTTCGCACCGGCCCCGAACCGGCCGGCCGCGCGCCTTTGGGCCGTCAGAGCAACATCCATCGCAACAGGGGGGAAACACCAATGAGCACCACGACCGTCGGCACCCAGCGCACCGCCTCGCTCGACCGCCTCACGGCGCGCGAGATGGAGATCGCCCGGCTCGTCCGGGACGGACGCACCAACCGTCAGATCGCCCGCGCCCTGGGGCTGTCCACCAAGACCGTCGAGGCGCACCTGTCGCGCATCTTCGCCAAGCTCTCGATCCCGTCCCGGACGGTGCTCGCGGTGCTGGTGACGACTGGAGAGCGCGCGGCAGCCTGATCCCGGGGCCGCAGAAGGGCCGCCGTGAGGCGGTGCGGGCGGCGGCTCCGAGATGATGAACGCCCTCTGGCACGGTGCGCGTCGGTACGGTTCGCGCACCGGGCCGGGGGCGTTCTGGGTTCGCCGGTTCGCCGTTCGCCGGACGTAGAGTGTTCAGGGTCGGTGGCGGTCTGCGGGGAGGACATACCGATGGCTATAGCGTGCCGCTGTCTGAGGACTGAATTCCGCGCCGATCTACGCGCGAAAGGAATAGGGGCCGCAGTGCCCTGGAAGACCCGGGTGCTGTTGTACCTGGGCGCGGAGTACATCACGTACTGCTCGTACGACGCCGTCCAGGGCGTCGGCCACGGCCTGGGCGTGCTGGTGTGGGCTCTCTACATGCTCGTCTTCGGGATCGTGCTCTACGGCCCTCTGACAGCGCTGGCGGTCGTCGTCGACCGGTTCGTCCTGGCCCGGACCAGGAGCCGATGGGCCGCGCTGACCATGATCGCCCTGGCCCCGTGGCCGACGTGGTTGTTCGGCGCGGACAGCGAGACACTCCTGATCCAGCTGCCCGCTCAGCTCCTCTTCGGCTTCACGGTGTCCCTGCTTGAGTTCCAGCACCGGACGGCCGTCGCCGCTCACCGCCCGAACTCGTAGGCCCCCGCGTTCGGCTTCCGCGTCCGCAGCCAGTAGCGCCACGTGAAGCCCGGCCAGATCGTCGTGTTGCGGCCGTTCTCGTCGAGGTACCAGCTCTGGCAGCCGCCGGCGCTCCAGACCTGGGTGGTCAGGGCGCGCTGCAGGCCGGCGTTGAAGCGGCTCTGCGCCCGCGCGGTCGGGGCGACCGTCGTCGCGCGGCGCTCGTCGGCCAGGGCCAGGAGCTTCATCAGGTACTCGGCCTGGGCCTCGATCATGAAGATGATCGAGTTGTGGCCGAGGCCGGTGTTGGGGCCCACGAGGATGAACATGTTGGGGAAGCCCGCGACGGTCATGCCGTAGTACGCCGCCATGCCGTCGGCCCAGTCCTGCTTCAGGCTGCGGCCGGCGGGGCCGCGCATGTCGATCGTGTCGAAGGCGTCGGTGACGTGGAAACCGGTGCCGTAGATGATCGCGTCGGCCTCGTGCTCGGTGCCGTCCGCGGCGATCACCGCGTTCTTGCGGACCTCGCGGATTCCCTGGTCGACGAGCGTGACGTGGTCGCGGGCGAGCGCCGGGTAGAAGTCGTTGGAGATCAGGACGCGCTTGCAGCCCATCGTGTAGTCGGGCTTGAGGCGGCGTGCGAGGTCGGGGTCGCGGATCTGGCGCTTGCGGTGCGCGTTGGCCACGCCCTCGGCGGCCTTCATGAGCTTCGGGTTCACGAAGCCCATGGCCCGCGACTCGGCGGTCAGGTAGATCAGGGTCCGGTGGGCGCGCTGGAAACCGGGCACGTTCCGGTACAGCGCCTTGGTCACACCGGAGATGTGCCGGTCGCGCTTCGGCATGATCCAGGCCGGGGTGCGCTGGAACAGCACCACCGAGGCCGCCTGCCGTGCCACCCGGGGCAGGAACTGGATCGCCGAGGCGCCGGTGCCGATCACGGCCACGCGCTTGCCAGCCAGGTCCACGTCGTGCCGCCACTCGGCGGAGTGCCACGCGGGACCGTCGAAGTCGCCGACGCCGGGCACGTTCGGGAGCAGCGGACGGTGCAGCGGTCCCATGCCCAGAACTACATACGAGGCGCGAATCTCAGTGTGGGCACCAGATTCGGAATTCCGGGCCCCGATCTTGACCCGCCACTCCTTCGCCGCCTCGTCCCACTCCCCGCCGTCGAACCGCACCCCGAAGTACAGGTGCTTCTCAAGCCGGTACTCGCGCACGCAGTGCCGCAGATAGTCCAGGATCTCCGGCTGGCGCGCGAACATCCGGCTCCACTTGGGGTTCAGCTCGAACGAGAACGAGTAGAGGTGCGACTGGATGTCGCAGGCCGCTCCCGGATACGTGTTCTCCCGCCAGGTCCCGCCGACGTCGTCGCCCTTCTCCAGGATCACGAAGTCGTCGCGCCCCGCCTGCTTCAGCCTGATCGCCATGCACAGCCCGGCGAACCCCGAGCCGACGATCACGTACTTCGCCCGGACCGGCACCTGCCGGGCCGGACGGCCGCCGGTGATCGGCTCCTCCGACAGTTCCATCGGGTCCGTTTCCTCGGCCACGCGTGTCATGCCGCGCTCTCCTCACGCGCCCGCGCCGCCGCGACCAGCTGGATCAGCAGCGAGCTCACCACCTGGGGACGTTCCATGGGCAGCATATGCCCGGTCCCCGGGGCCACGGTCAGCCGCGCGCCGGGAATGGCGTCGGCGAGCCGGCGGGCGTGCGAGGCCGGGGTGAGCTTGTCCTTCGAGGACGCGAGGATCTCCACCTGCGCACCGGCCAGGTTCTTCAGCGCGGCGCGCTTGTCGTGCACCATCAGCGCGGGGAAGAAGCCGGCGAGCGTCGCGCTCGGGCACGTCTTCAGGATCTCGTTGCACTCCACGATCGCCGCGCGCGGCGCCTTGCGTCCGAACAGCAGCCAGCGCGTCTGCGCCACCGCGAGGAGCGAGTCTGTGGACTGCTTCGCCCGGAACGCGTCGGCTTTGCCCGGCTTGGCGGCGATCTTCCGCAGGGTGTTGATGATCGTGTTCCGCACCGGCTTGGCGACCACTTCGGGGAAGCCGAGCGTGAGCCGCGAGAGGCCGCCGCTGGAGGTGTTGGTCAGCAGCACGCCGGCCACCCGGCCGCCGGGCTGGAACAGGTCGGGCCGCTGGTCGGCCAGCGCCATCACGGTCATGCCGCCCATCGAGTGCCCGGCCAGGACCACCGGCCCGGCCGGGACCAGCTGGTCCAGCACGGCGGCCAGGTCGCGGCCGAGCTGGTCGACCGAGGGGCCGGGGCCGAAGCGCCCGGCGTCGGCGCCGGAGACGCCGGACAGCCAGGCCTCGCCCTGCGTCGAGCGTCCGTGTCCGCGCTGGTCGTAGCGCAGGATCCGGACGTCCCCGCCCTCGGCCAGCGCCTCGGCCTGGGCCCGCCAGGAGCGGGTGGACAGCGTCCAGCCGTGCGCCAGGACGAGGGTGACCGGCGCGTCGGGGGCGCCGTCCTCCTGGACGTTCAGCTCGGCGCCGTCGAAGGCGGTGACGGTGTGGAATCGCGGATCGGCCATGCTCCCCTGCCCCTGCTCGCCGGTACTTACCGGCCGGTAGCTTACTGAGAGTAGGTTCGGAAGTCGATAGAGTCCGGGACCATGAACGACGCCCCGCGCCGCAAGCGCGTGCCCCGCGCCGAGCGCGAGCTGCAGATCCTGGCCGCCGCCGAGGAGGTCTTCGCCGAGCGCGGGTTCCAGAACACGTCGATGGACGAGGTGTCGCTGCGTGTCGGGGTCTCCAAGCCGATGCTGTACGAGTACTTCACCTCCAAGGAGGGACTGCTGCTGGCGTGCGTGGCGCGGATCCGCGCGGACCTGCACAGTGTGACGCTCAACGCCGTGGCCGCCGCCGAGCCGAAGGGTCCGCGGGCGGTGCTGGAGGCCGGGCTGGAGGCGTACTTCGACTTCGCCGACCGGCACGGCCGGGCCTGGGCCGTGCTACTGAACGAGTCGGTGATCGTCGCCGGCCCCGCCGAGGAGGCGATCGAGGCGATCCGCGGCCAGCAGACCCGGCTGCTGGAGGAGGTGCTCGGGCACTGGCTGCCCGGGGCGTCCCCGACCCGGCTGGCGATCATGGCGCACGCGCTGGTCGGCGCCGGCGAGCGGGTCGCGCGCTGGCGGCTGCGGGACGGCTCGGGCATCGGGCCGCGGGAGACGGCGGTCCTGCTGGCCGACGCGTTCTGGCCGGGTTTCGCCGAGATCGAGGCGGCGGCGAAGCCACGGTCGTGAGGGCCGGCGGGGCCCGGGGCGGCGCCCGGCCGACAGCTCATAAACCCAGCGTGACCAGGCGAGCACCGTAGGAGAAACGTTCGTCCGAAAGGTGAACTCTGGGCGTCCTGGATAGGTACTCTCATGCACTCATCGCATATCGTGAACATCATGGCGGAGAGTCCCGGCCACGGCGGTCCTGCGGAACCGACGGGCGAACACGAAGACCGGCGTCGCGTGACGGCCGACATCCCGCCGTGCCATTGCGTGATCTGCGACAGCGAGACCGCGATGAGCCAGACCCTCACCGCGGCCGAGAACGAGCACTTCGCCGACGACGACAACCTGGCCGACGAGGAGGAGGACGCGGTCCGCGCCCTGGTCCCCGGCTGGTTCGGCGAAGCGGCCGCGCACGTCCGCCGCACCGGCTGGACCTCGATCGGCATCATGCCCGGCACCCGCACCCCCGGATGGGCCTTCTCGGTGGGGCTGTGGCACAGCTACCGCGCCCCCGAGGTCTCGCTGTTCGGCCTGCTGCTGCCGGACATGCAGCAGCGCGTGAACCGCGCCGGCCGGCTGATCCGCGACAACAAGCCGTTCGGGTACGACATCGAGATCGACGGCATCCTGGACGCCCAGCCGGTGGTCGCCAAGCGCGTGCACCCGGGCTGGTACCCGACGCTGTTCGGGTTCGCGGTGGGGTTCTACCGCGGGGCGGTTCCGCCGTTCGTGCAGCTGGTCTGGCCGGACAGCCACGGGCTGTTCCCGTGGCAGCCCGGATGCGGCCTGCGGTGCCGGACGGTGCAGCCGCAGCTGTGGCTGCCGCCGGAGCTGCACCCCGACGGGCCCTGGCAGAACCCGCGCTGAGGGACTGACCTTCCGCCTTCCGGGCCACGGAGGCAGCCCGCGTATGCCCCGCGCTGCCCCGCCCCACCCCGACCAGGGACCTGAGCGGCAGCCGCCAGCCCTGGCCGGGCCGACAGCCGCCGGCCCCGGCTACGCCGAAGCAGCCGCTTCCTTCTCCTCCCGCTCGGCCACCAGCTTCGCCACGCCGCCCCCGGCGGCCAGCTCGGCGGCCCGCGACAGCAGCGTGAGGAGGCGCTCGGCGCGCTCGCGGGTCAGGCCGCGGTAGGCGCGGGAGGCCAGTTCGTCGGTGACCTCCTCGGCCTGTTCGCGGAACAGGCGCATCGCGTCGTCCGGGTGGGGGTAGGGCAGCGGCCAGCGGAAGAACTTCGCGCCGCCTTCGCCGAGGGGGCCGGTGATGATCGCTTCCAGGGGCTCCAGGCCGGCCATCTGGACCGCTGTTATGTGCAGGCCGCCGCGCTGCTCGCGCATGACCATCGACCAGTGGACCACGCGGTGGCGGGCTGCGGTCGGCTCGGGCATCGCGCCCCAGGCCGCGGCCAGCGGGGACAGGCCGGTCTCGGAGGTGGTGGCGATCTCGCGGAGGGTGTCGGCCAGTTCGTGGGCCTCGTCCTCCGGGAAGGCGGCCAGGTACTCGTCGGCCCACATGCGCTGCACGTCGCGGTAGCGGTCCACCTGGCGGTCCAGCGGGGGGCTCTGCTTCGGGTCGCGGGCCGTGGTCCAGCTCGGGACCGCCAGCTCGGCCGGGAAGAAGCCGACGACCGCGTGGACCACCTCCGGGGCGACCGGTCCCAGGACCCCGATCCGGCCGCCGAAGTAGAACGGCCAGCCCTTCATCCCCAGGTCCTTGGCCGCGGTGCGGGCCGCCTGGGAGGACATGTAGTCGCCGCCGAGGGCCGTCAGCGCGGCCTTGGCCTCGACCGCGGTGCTCAGGGCCAGCTCGCGGATCTGTATCGGACCAAAAAGCGGTGCCGGATCGATTGTCGGATCAGCCGTCATGGACAGCGATTCTCCCCTTCGGCCGCTCGAGCTTACAAACCGCCTCGCACTGATGCTCTGACCAGGGCGTCGTCCGGGGGTCCGGGCATAGATCGCACAGAACGACTATTCATCCGCCCGGAGCACGGCGGCGTGACGCGGTGCCGCGACGCGCGTTTTCGCGTGGACGGGCTTTGTCGGCGTACCGCCGCATCTCCCAGCTTCACCGGAAACACAGCTTCACCGAAAACACAGATCCACCCGAACCCCACCTGAAGAATGAGGACTGGCATGCACGACGTGACCAAGCGCGGACTCGCGCTCGCGGTCGCGACCGGCGGCCTGCTGATCACTGGAGCCGCTCCGGCGCTCTCGGCGGTGTCCACGCACCCCGAGAACCCGGACCACGTCGGGGAGAAGAGCCAGCCGACGGGCGCCTCTTCGCACCACGCGGCCATCCCGGTCAGCGCTCCGCGGGTCAAGCAGTACACCGGGCGGCACAAGGCCGACAAGGCCGCCAAGCCCGCCACCGCCGCGCCGCACCACACAGCCGCGCACCACGACGGCACGCCGCATCCCACGGCCGCGCCGCACCACACCGCAGCCCCGCACCACACCGCCCCGCACCACGCGGCGGCAGCGCACCACCCCGCCGGGCCCGACCACGCCACCCCGGCGCACCACAACGGTGCCCCGGCGCACGGCTCCCACGGCTCCCACGCCGCCCCCGGCATGGCCGCGCCCGCGACCGCGCCGCACGGCTACGGCCGCGACGACGACGCCGACGGAGCCCAGGCCCAGTCCGCGGTCCTCGGCAGCCCCGGTCTGCTGTCCGGCAACAGCATCGAGGTCCCGGTCGACGCGCCGGTCAACATCTGCGGCCTGGTCGTGACCGTCCTCGGCGGCGGCGACAGCGCCGAGGGCAACCACTGCGTCAACGGCCCGGGCACGGCCGGCGGCCCGAGCAGCTCGGCCTCCGCCGTGGCCTCCGGCTCGCCCGGGGCCCTGTCGAACAACGTCGTGCAGGTCCCGGTGTCGCTGCCGGCGAACATCTGCGGCGACACCGTGACCGCGGTCGGCGGCCACGACTCGGCCGAGGACATCCTGTGCGCCAACGAGGGCGGCCAGACCTCCTCGACCGCCAGGGCCGTCGCGACCGACTCGCCGGGCCTGGCGAGCGGGAACGTCGTCCAGGTCCCGGTCGACGCGCCGCTGAACCTGTGCGGGATCACGGCCAACGTGGTCGGCGTCTACGACACCGCGGCCGGGAACACCTGCGTCAACGGCGGCCACGTCCGTGAGCACGGGCACGAATACGGCCACGGGAACGGCTACGAGCCGATGCACCGCTCGACGGACGCCCCGGACACGCACCGCCAGTCCCTGGGCGCCGGCGCGCAGGCCGCGACCGCGAACTCCTCCGGCGCGGTCACCGGCAACATCGTCCAGGTGCCGATCGAGGCGCCGCTCAACGCCTGCGGCGACTCGGTGAGCGTGGTCGGCGTGTTCAACTCAGCGCTGGACAACCACTGCGTGAACGACACCGCGGGCGGCGCGGGCGCCGTGGGGCGGGCCGCCGGCAACAACGGCCTGGCCGCCGGCAACGTCGCCCAGCTGCCGATCGACATCCCGACCGAGGTCTGCGGGGTGGTGGCGGCCGTCGGCGGCTACCACGACACCGCCGCCGACAACACCTGCGCGAACACCGGCGCCACCGGCACCGTGTCGAGCGGGAACACCGCCGGCGAGACCGGGATCATCTCGGGCAACGTCGCGCAGGGCAGCGTGAACGCCCCGATCCAGGCCTGCGGCACCACCGTGGGCGCGGGGTACGCCAACAGCGGCACCGAGGACAACGGCTGCTCGAACGGCCCGGTGCCCACGCCGCCGACCAGCTGTCCGCCGCCGCCCCCGCAGCAGTGCTTCCCGCCGCCTCCGCCGCCGGTGTGCCCCCCGCCGCCGTGCTTCCCGCCGCCCCCGCCGGTGTTCCCGCCGCCGCCCCCGCCGCCGGGCCACCACCATCACCACCACGAGCACAAGCACCACCACTGTGGTGGTGGTGGTCACCACGAGGAGATGTGCGAGCTGCCGCACACCGGCACCGACGTCCTCGACTACGGCGCGATCGGCGCCGGAGCCCTGGTGCTCGGCGCCGGGGCGATGTTCGCCGCCCGCCGCAAGTCCGGCTCGGCGAGCTAGCACTAGAGCCGACAACGGAGCGGGGCCCCTGGGATTCCAGGGGCCCCGCTCCGTTTCCGAATGAGTGGCTCCGAGAGCTGATTCACACCGGCACCGCCGAGTTCTTCCGCCGATATCAGACCTTCCCCGATAGCACCGCCCCCAGATACCCCTCGACGTCGCCCTCGGCCTTGGCCCCCAGCATGGTCCGGGTCCAGGCGCGCCGCTCGTGGTCGATCACCGCGAGCTCCCACACGCAGCCGGCCTGCCGAGCCGGGCACCGCGCGATCTCCGCGGGTTCCGAGAACCGGGCCGAGTACGCGGCCGTCGACAGCAGACAGCCGTACGCCCACCACCCGACCACGTACGAATAAGCGTTCGTCGACCGGTGCGCGATCACGAACCCGACCCCGTAGCGCCCGCCGCCGGTCCCGGGCCGGGGCAGCGCCTCCACGGCGGCCTTGTGCGCGCCCTCCTGAGCGGCGTCGTCGAGCTCTCCTCCGGGCGACGCGGACAGCCCGTGGAGCTTCACGCGCCAGTCGTCGATCTGGAGCAGGCCGAGCGGCCGCACCCTCCGGGGGGTGTACGGGACCCCTCCGAGTGCCTCTGTCATGAGCCAGGATGCTGGCACACCTCGAGAAACGACTCAATGCTCTGCGCCGGGTTTCACTCGGTGCGGTGGGGGGTGCCCTCGGAACGGGACCGGGAGTCCGCGATCCGAGACGCCGGCCGGCCGTCCGGCGAGCCGGCGCGCGGAGGGCCGGATCAGCCCATCAGGGCTTCGACCAGCCACTCCACCACCGCGCCGAGCCAGTGGTACATGACCACTATCTCGTAGCGGTCGTCCTGCTCGTCGATGCGCTCGAACGGGTTGTCGTCGTCGTCCTCGATCTCCAGCCAGACCGCGAGGACCAGGCGGATGTCGTTCACCGCGCCGAGCCAGGCGCGGGCCTGGTCGCCGTCCAGGGACAGCTTGTCGCCGCCCTGGTAGTCCTGGAGCGTCTCCAGCACCAGGCGGGCCGTGGCGCGCTTGCCCTCGCGCAGGTCGGGCTCGGTGAGCCGACGGAACTCGCTGGCCTCGTCGGCGTCGCCGTAGGCGTCGGGGAACAGCCGGGCCAGGGCCGGGTTGTCCGGCTTCTTCACCGGTCCTTCCGCGATGCCCAGGGCGGCGACCAGCGGGTCCGGCTCCGAGCCCAGCGGGTCCTCCTCGTCCAGCAGCGCGAGCTGGCCGGTCAGCAGGAACCGCAGCACGCCGGCCTGGCCGTCGGTGAACACGCCGACGATCCGCCCGGAGCGGTGGGCCTGGAAGGGCTTGAGCACGTGGGGGTCCCCGATCCTGGTCGTTCAGCCGTCCTGGCGCTGCACGGTCGCCCACAGGCCGTAGCCGTGCATCGCGGCCACGTCCTTCTCCATCTGCTCGCGGCCGCCGCTGGACACTATCGCCTTGCCGAGGTTGTGCACCTCCTGCATCAACCGCTCGGCCTTGCCCTTGCTGTATCCGAAGTAGGTCATGAACACATAAGTGACATAACTCATCAGGTTCACAGGGTCGTTCCAGACCACAGTGACCCACATCGGGTCCTGCACCGGAGCCGCCCGGGTCTCCTCCGTGGCCTCCGGATCGACCTCCACCGGCGCGACACTCATCCCACCAGACTACGCTGATAGATCGTGAACAGCACCGCGCTCCTCACGGACCACTATGAGCTCACCATGCTGGAGGGCGCCCTGCGCAGCGGGGCCGCCCACCGACGCTCGGTGTTCGAGGTCTTCGCCCGCCGGCTGCCCGACGGCCGCCGCTACGGCGTCACCGCCGGCACCGGCCGCCTCCTGGACGCGCTGGAGGAATTCCGCTTCGACGCCGCCATCTGCGACTTCCTGCACTCCTCCGGCGTCGTGGACGAGCCCACCCGGGACTGGCTGTCCGGCTACCGCTTCACCGGCGACGTCTACGGCTACGCCGAGGGAGAGTGCTACTTCCCCGGCTCGCCGCTGCTGATCGTGGAGTCCACGTTCGCCGAGGCGGTGCTGCTGGAGACGCTGGTGCTGTCGGTGCTGAACCACGACAGCGCGATCGCCTCGGCGGCCTCCCGCATGACCTCGGCCGCGATGGGCCGGCCCTGTCTGGAGATGGGCTCGCGGCGCACCCACGAGCAGGCCGCGGTGGCCGCCGCCCGCGCGGCGTACCTGGCCGGCTTCGCGGCGTCCTCCAACCTGGAGGCCCGCCGCCGCTTCGGCGTCCCGACGACCGGCACCTCCGCGCACGCCTTCGTGCTGCTGCACGACAGCGAGCGCGACGCGTTCAGCGTCCAGGTCGAGGCGCTGGGCCGGGGCACGACGCTGCTGGTCGACACCTACGACGTGGCCGAGGCGGTGCGGACCGCGGTCGAGGTCGCCGGCCCCGACCTCGGCGCGGTCCGCCTGGACTCCGGCGACCTGCTGTGGATGGCGCACCGGGTGCGCAAGCAGCTCGACGAGCTCGGCGCCAAGCGGACCAAGATCGTGGTCACCTCGGACCTGGACGAGTACCAGATCGCCGCGCTGGCCGCGGCCCCGGTGGACTCCTACGGCGTGGGCACCAACCTGGTGACCGGCTCCGGCGCGCCGACCGCGGGCCTGGTCTACAAGCTGGTGGCGCGCGGCGCGGGCGTGGAGGCGGACGCGCCGATGGTCCCGGTGGCGAAGAAGTCCTCGGAGAAGGCCACCCGCGGCGGCCGCAAGTACGCCTGGCGCCGCATCGGCTCCGACGGCGTGGCGCAGGAGGAGGTCATCGGCACCGGCGCGGTTCCCGAGGCACTGAAGTCCGAGGGCCGCGATCTGCTGATGCAGTACGTCGCCAAGGGCGAGGTCATCGTGCGCCCGGACCTGGCCGAGATCCGCGAGCGCCACGAGGCCTCGCGCGCCGAGCTGCCACCGTGGTCCACGCAGCTCTCGCGCGGCGAGCCGGCGATCCCTACGGTGTACCCGAGCTAGCAGCGCCCTACGAAGCCGACGAAGCCCGACGAAGGAAGCCGACCATGACGCGCGCACTGATAGTCGTCGACGTCCAGAACGACTTTTGCGAAGGCGGCTCGCTGCCGGTCTCCGGCGGCTCGGCCGTCGCGGCGGGCGTGAGCGCCCTGCTGGCCGCACCGGACCGCGGCGGCTTCGAGCACGTGGTCGCCACCCGCGACTGGCACACCGACCCGGGCTCGCACTTCGCCGCCGAGCCGGACTACGTCGCCAGCTGGCCGGTGCACTGCGTGGCCGGCACCAAGGGCGCGGAGTTCCACCCGGACTTCGACCGCACGCACGTCGACGAGGTCTTCTCCAAGGGCGCGTTCCAGGCCGCGTACAGCGGCTTCGAGGGCGTGGACGGCTCGGACACGACGCTCGGCGACTGGCTGCGCGCCCGCGGCGTGGACGCGGTGGACGTGGTCGGGATCGCCACCGACTACTGCGTGCGCGCCACGGCGCTGGACGCGGTGAAGCTGGGCCTTGCGACCCGCCTGCGCTCGGACCTGGTGGCCGGGGTGGCCGAGGCCTCGACCGCTTCGGCGCTGGCGGAGATGCGCGGCGCGGGGGTCGAGATCGTGCCGGCGGCGCGGAGCTGACCGCTGGTGGCGGCGAGGCCGGGGGCCAGGCCGGGGCGACAGGATCTCAGGACCCGGCCGCCCTCCGCAGCTTCTACCGCGCGCGCCGCCGCTTCAGCCGCATCGTGTACAGCACCGCCACGACCAGCAGCACCGCGACCATCCCGCCGAGGTAGGCCTCGGAGGTGCTGTCCAGCACGTTCATCTTCGTCGGCACGGTGATCCGCGCGGCGAGCTTGTCCTCCCGGTCCTGGACCGACTGCCGCAACAAGTACGCCAGCGGCACGATGCCCACCGCCGAGATCAGCAGCACCGCCAGGGTGTGCCCGACGCGCTCAAGCGGGCCGGTCTTCACCACCACCTTCGGGGCCTGCTTCTTCGGGCCCCGCGGGGTGTCGAACTCGGTGCGCGAGGCGCCGGGGACCTTGTCGCCCGGCTTGGGGCCGGTGGTGATCTCGGGGCCGTCGAAGGGCTTGCCGTCCGCGCGCAGCAGGCGGATGCGCAATGCCTGGTTCGCCGCGGACATCTGGGCGGGGGTCTGCTTCGGCGGGGCCATCATGCCCGGCACGCCGGTGATGGAGATGCCCATGCCAGAAGCGCTGGCCACCTGGGCGGCCGGGGGCGGCGTCGATCCGCCGGCCGCGACCTGGAATCCGGGCATCACGGGCGGTGCCTGGCGCGGGGGCTCGGGGATCGCGTCGTCGAAGCTCGGCTCGGCCGGCGACCGGGGCGGCGCGAAGGGGGACGCCGTGGGCTTGGCGTCGTCGAAGCTCACCTCGGACAGCGGACGCGGCGGCGCGAAGGCCGGGGTCTTCGACAGCGAGGCGGTGGAGGTGTCCGAGGACGCGGCCAGCGTCTCGGCGACCGGGCCGCCGACACCCTCGTCGTCCATCGGGGGGAAGGCGAGCGTCGTACTGGCCAGCCGCGGCGCCGGGGACGCCGCCTCGGAGCCCGCGGCTCCCACAGCCCCTTCCGAGTCCGCGCCGCCGGTCTTGTTCGGCATCGGCTTGCTGGTCCCCGGGACCCACTTCGAACCGTCCCAATACCGGATGTATCCGGGGACTGAAGGGTCGGGGTAATAGCCGGGACGCGGTGAACTCTCCACGATCAACGAGCCTAGAACACCGCCGCCCAAACCTGTACGGGTGCCGGGATTCCTTACGCAACCTTGAGGAATCGCCGACACCCGCACGATGACCAGCTACTACGTCCTTTGCAGTAGACGCGGCCCGCCTGGGCTACAGGTTGCCGCGGCGCTCCTGCTCGCGCTCGATGGCCTCGAACAGGGCCTTGAAGTTCCCCTTGCCGAAGCCCTGGCTGCCGTGCCGCTCGATCAGCTCGAAGAACACGGTCGGGCGGTCCTGCACCGGCTTGGTGAAGATCTGGAGCAGGTAGCCCTCCTCGTCGCGGTCGACGAGGATCTTGCGCTTCTGCAGCTCCTCGACCGGGACGCGGACGGTGCCGATGCGGGCCCGCAGCTCCTCGTCCTCGTAGTAGGAGTCCGGGGTCTCCAGGAACTCCACGCCGGCGGCGCGCATCGCGTCCACGGTGGCCAGGATGTCGCCGGTGTTCAGCGCGATGTGCTGCACGCCGGGGCCGCCGTAGAACTCCAGGTACTCGTCGATCTGCGACTTCTTCTTCGCGATCGCCGGCTCGTTCAGCGGGAACTTCACCTTGCGGGTGCCGTCGGCGACGACCTTCGACATCAGCGCCGAGTAGTCGGTGGCGATGTCGTCGCCGACGAACTCGGCCATGTTCGTGAAGCCCATGACCTTGTGGTAGAACTCCACCCATTCGTCCATCTTGCCCAGCTCGACGTTGCCGACGCAGTGGTCGATCGCCTGGAAGATGCGGGCGTTCGGCTCGACCAACGGCGCGCGCTCGACGTAGCCGGGGGCGTAGACGCCGTTGTAGCGCGAGCGGTCCACCAGCGAGTGGCGGGTGTCGCCATAGGCCGCGATCGCGGCCCGGACCAGGACGCCGTGCTCGTCCTCGATCTCGTGCGGCTTCTCCAGGCCGGTGGCGCCGTGCGCGACCGCGTACTCGTAGGCCGCGTAGACGTCCGGGACGGCGATCGCCAGGTCCGTGACACCGTCGCCGTGCTCGGCGACGTGCCGCGCGATGTCGGTGCCCGGACGGACCGAACCCTTCAGCACGAAGCGCGCGCTGCCGGACTCCAGCACATACGACACCCGGTCGGTGCGGCCGGTCTCGGGGCCGGAATAGGCGACCACCTTCATGCCGAAGGCGGTGGAGTAAAAGTGGGCGGCCTGCTTGGCGTTGCCGACGGCGAACACGACGGCGTCCATCCCCTTGACCGGGAACGGGTCCTTGGCGGCGGTGGCGGAGGCGGTGCTGGCAGCAGCGGTTTCGGTCATGGTCCCAGCTTCGATCCGCAGATCAAAGTGCGCAACGCGAGGTCTGAGCGCTATACAATCTGCTCAGCCGGATCCCGCAAGCTGCATCAATTCTGTACAGTGTGACCAGCGACACATCACCGCAAACCCGACTTGGAAGGTAAGCCACCGATATGTCCATGCCTGAACCGGCACCCGCGGCGATGCCGATCGACGGCCTCGACGCCCGGCTGCTCGCCCTGCTGACCGAGGAGCCGCGGATCGGCATCCTGGAGGCGTCGCGGCGGCTCGGCGTGGCCCGCGGGACCGTGCAGGCCCGCCTGGACCGGTTGCAGGCCCGGGGCGTGGTGCGCGGCTTCGGGCCGGTGATCGACCCGGCGGCGCTGGGCTACGCGGTGACCGCGTTCGCGACGCTGGAGATCCGGCAGGGCCGCGGGCAGCAGGTCCGCGAGCACCTGGCGGCGATCCCGGAGCTGTTGGAGATGCACACGATCACCGGCGCCGGCGACATGCTCTGCCGCATCGTCGCGCGGTCGAACGCGGACATGCAGCGGGTGATCGACAAGCTGGTCTCCTTCGAGGGGATCCAGCGGACCTCGACGGTGATCGCGATGGCGAACCCGGTTCCTTACCGGGTACTCCCGCTCACCGAAGCGTGCGCCACCGAGCGCTCCGAGGGGTAAGGATTGCTCCAGGGGTTTCTCAGGAGTCGCATTAGGTCACGGACGTCACGACTTGCAAAAACGGTGCTACCGAGGGTCCGGCGATCCGTTAGGTTTGCTGCGTGTCCGCGCCCATCGAGGAACCCGCCGCGCCCGTGCCGAACCCTCCTCGACAGGCTCCCCGGCCGTGGTGGTCCCGGGCACTCCTGGGCGTCGCGACCCTCGGCATCGCGCTGCTCGCGCTCTACCACCTGGGCATCACGTTCCTGACGAACTCGCCGACGAACACGGTCAGCACGAAGTTCGCCACCCCCATCGCCAAATGGGTCTACCCGTGGTTCGAGCAGAACTGGCGGCTGTTCGCGCCGAACCCGATGTCGCAGAACTTCACGGTCGAGGCCAGGGTCTCCACCGACTGCTACAGCAGCGTCACACCCTGGTACAACCTGTCGCAGATGGACTATGACACCATCTTGCACAACCCGTTCCCGGGCCACACCGAACAGAACGAACTGCGCCGGGCCTGGACCGACGGCTACGCGGCGACCCACGACGGCTCCGACGTCTCCACCTCCGACCGCGGCGACATGATGCGGCAGTACCTGGTGAACATCGCGCTCCAGCGGATCGATCCGCGCAGCGCCAAGGACGGCGTCCCCCCGGGCAGGATAACGAACATCGAGTTCCGGGTGACCACCACCGACATCGCGCCGGCCGCGACGCCGAACCAGGTGATGCCGGCGACGGTGCACATCATCCCGTGGCGGCAGGTCTCCCCCGACGCGGTCTCCTACGGGTGCCCGAACGGGAGCGTGGCGCCGTGACCTCGGACGTGAACGACACGGATCTGGACGACACCGACGTGAACAACACGGCCGACGACACCGTCGACGCCGCCGGGAACGTCCTCGACACCGTGGAGATGGCCGTGGCGGTGGCCGCCGCCGGGCCCACGCGGTTCCGGCACCAGCCGCTGACCTGGATCGGCGCCAGGGCCCGCAATTCCTTCACGTTCCTCACGACGCACGCCATCGCGCTCTACGGCACCGCGGTCCTGCGCATGGGCTACGGCTCGCTCTACCTGATCTTCCTGCTGCACGAGTACCCGAAGCACGACGCGCTGTGGGGCCCGAACGCGCCCTGGACCCCGGCGCTGAACCAGCAGTTCGCCAACGACCCCGGCCTGGACTGGTTCGCGGTCGACCGCTGGTGGTACACGTTCCTCGGCCACGGCGGCAAGACCTGGTTCGAGTTCTGGTACCACGTCGCGATCCTGGTCTGCCTGCTTTTCGTGCTGGGCTGGCGGACCCGCGTCACGTCGATCTGCTTCGCGCTCACCATCATGGCGTTCACCGGCCGCGACGTGTTCCTGACCGACGGCGGCGACAACATCATGGGGCTGATGGCCATCTACCTGGCCTTCAGCCGCTGCGGCGCGCGCTGGTCGCTGGACTCCCGGCGCCGCCGGCGCCAGGCCGCCAAGCGCGAGGCCCGCGGCATCCCCGAGTTCAGCTGGCCGGGCACCCCGGGCTGGCAGGCGGTCGCCGAGCTGGACCGGACCCGCGAGGAGATCGTCACCTTCCTGCACAACGCCGCGGTGCTGGTGATCGCGGCGCAGATCTGCGTGGTCTACGCCGCGGCCGGCCTGTACAAATCGCAGGGCTCGTACTGGCAGAACGGGACGGCGCTGTACTACACGCTGCACCTGGACTGGTTCCGGCCGTGGCCCGGACTGTCGAACTTCTTGGCCGCCCAGAGCGTCACGATCGCGATCGTGGCGTACCTGACGGTGTTCGTGCAGATCGCGTTCCCGTTCGCGGTGTTCAGCAGGTGGCTGAAGTACCCGTGCCTGGTGATGCTGGTCGGGATGCACTTCTCGATCGCGGTCGTGATGGGGCTGCCGCTGTTCTCGGCGGCGATGATGGTCGGCGACGCGGTGTTCCTGCCGACGAGCATGTGGCTGTGGGTCGGCAGGAAGGTATGCGAACAGCTGGCGCGGCTGCCTAGGCCCGGGCTGTATCTGATTTCCAAGCGGGCGCGTCCTACTCCAACCACTCCGCAAAGTCCGGAAGGGTCCGTACTCCCCCATCAAGCACAGCCTCATAGATCAGCGTCCCATTGACCGTCCGGCCGTATTCGGGGCGCGGCGTCCACTCCTCCTTGATGCGCAGGATGGCGGCGCGGGTCTCGTCGGTCAGGCGCGGGAGCAGCGTGCGCAGGTGCGCCAGGTCCGGCTGCCGCTCGGGCTGGTCGACGAACCACAGGTCCAGACTCCAGTCCCGGGGCCGCGCCGAGCGGTAGCGCACCTGGAGGAACAGGCCGTCGGGGTACTTGTCGGGCTCGGTGTTCCAGGCGCCGGTGTCGTTGCGGAAGGTCACCTGCCGTACCCGCTCGTGCCGCGCGATTTTGGTCGCCAGCTGCGCCACGGCGTCGAAGGCCGGCAGGTCCAGGCGGGCACACGCGGTGGTCACGTCGATGTCCGGCTTCACCATCACACCGAGCGCGGAGCTGCCGGTCCGGATCGGATCGCCGACCGCCTCCAGCCCGGCCTCCAGGTCCAGATCGTCGAGGACCGCCTCCGCTTCGCCCTGCAGGAGTCGCTGCCGCCGGAACAGTTCGTCGTCGATGCCCATCCTTCGAGTATCGTCCACGCACGATCTAAGCTGCGGCTATGACCCGCACCGATCCCGCACCGGAACCGGAGACCAGCCAGACTCTGGACCGGGGGATCCGCGTGCTCACCGCACTCGCCGACGCCACCGCCGGCCTGACGGTCGCCCAACTGGCCGAACGCGTCGGCGCCCCCCGCACCGCCGGCTACCGCCTGGTCGCCACCCTGGAGGCGCACGGCCTGGCCCGCCGCGACCCGGACGGCCGCGTGCACCTCGGCGTGGGCGTACTGCGGCTGGCGGCGCGCGTGCACCCGCTGCTGCGCGAGGCCGCGACCCCGCCCCTGCGCCGGCTGGCCGAAGCCGTGGGAGCCACCGCGCACCTGACGGTCGCCGAGGGACCGGACGCGCTGGCGATCGCGGTGGTGGAGCCGACCTGGACCGACTACCACATGGCCTACCGCGTGGGATCACGCCACCGGCTGGCCCAGGGCGCGGCGGGCAAGGCGATCCTGCTGGGCCGCTCCAGGGCCGGGCGGCCGCCCTCGGCATCCAAGGACCCTGCGACGCTCTACACGGTGAGCGAGGGCGAACTCCAGCCGGGCGCGCACGGCATCGCGGCGCCGATCCGGGAGGTGCCGGGGCTGGAGGCGAGCGTCGGGGTGGTGTCGTTCGCGCCGTTGGACACCGGGGCGGTCGCGCCGCGGGTGATCCAGGCCGCGGCGGAGATCTCGGCGGCTTTGAAGTAGGGCGTGGGCGGCGCCACCCCTCAGCGCGGCGTCACCCCTCAGCGCGGCGTCAGCTCGAAGACCCGCAACTCCCGCCCGCTGCGCTCGGTGTACACATCGAAGTTGGGCCAGGTCGTGGTCAGCACCGGCCAGATCGCCGTCCGCTCCTCGCCCTCCAGCAGTCGGGCCGTGACCGGGATCTTCTTGCCCTTCACCGTCAGCGTCGCCTCCGGGTTCGCCATCAGGTTCAGCGTCCACACCGGGTGGTGCTCCTGGCCCCAGTTCGAGCCGGTGAGGTAGTACTTGCCCTCGTGCCCGACGTAGAGCAGCGGCACGGAGCGCTCCTTGCCGGTCTTGCGGCCGACCGTGGTGAGCAGCAGTCCGGTCAGGCCGGAGGGGGTCATGGCGCCGACGCGGCCGCGGCTCATTTTGTACAGGACGCGGTCCACGCGCGGGATCGTGTGCTTCCCGACCGCCACGAACCAGGGCTGGCGGGCGAGGGCCTGGGCCGTGTTCTTCAGTGCCTTGGGCGTCATGGCGCGGAGTATGGCAGCTGACGTGCCATCAGAGAAGGTCCTGAGCGATAGCGTCCCGGCGTCGTCCCCAGGGCCTTGCGGAACGTCTCGATGAACGCGCTCGGTGTCGCGAACCCGCACGCGGCCGCCACCGTCGTGACCGCCTCGCCGGTCGCGAGCAGCGCCAGCGCGTGCTGCAACCGCAGCTGCGTGCGCCACTGCGGGAAGGTCATGCCGGTCTCGGCGCGGAACAGGCGGCTCAGGGTGCGTTCGGCGGCGCCGGCCTCGCGGCCGAGGGCGGCCAGGGTGCGGTCGTCCGCCGGGTGGTCGGCGAGGGCGCGGGCGATCGTGGCCAGGCGGTCGTCGTGCGGCCAGGGCAGGCACAGCGGCAGTTCGTCGACGGTGCGCAGGCGGTCCAGCGCCACCTGTTCCAGGTTCCGGCGCTGCCGCGGGCCCGGGTCCTCGGTGGTGAGCGCGGTGATCACCTCGCGCAGCAGCGGGTCCACCGCCAGGACGGTCGGGCGGTCCAGGTGCAGGGGGTTGGTCGCGGCCGGGAAGATCAGGGTCCGCATCTCGGTGGGGCCGTGCGCCCGGTGCGCGTGCGGGACGGCGGCCGGGATCCACGCGGCCCGGTGCGGCGGCACCATCCACACCCCGGCCGACGTGGCGACCTCCAGCATCCCGCGCAGCGGGTAGACAAGCTGGTTCACGTCGTGGTGGTGGCGCTCCACCTGCTCGCCGGGCAGCAGCGGGTGCCGCGTGGGGCCGGTGAGGATCAGGCGTTTTCCCGACATCAATCGGCAGGATATCGAAAGCCGGACAGGGGCGCGCGGCGCGATCGTGGACACCATGAGCCTGATCAGCGGCCCGAGCCGGGTCCGTCGCGCGGATCCGCCAAGCCCACCCCGCAATCGCATGACCCTCTGGGGCGCGGCGCACGCCATCGACGACATGTACCAGGGCCTCGTCCCGGCCAGCGTCCCCTACTTCGTCCTGGAACGGCACTACAGCTACCTGGCCGCCTCCGGCCTCACCCTGGCCGCGACGCTCGGCAGCGCGCTCCCGCAGCCGGCCGTCGGGCTGGCCGTGGACCGCTGGCGGCTGCCCCGGCTGGCGGCGGTCGGCGTCGCGGTGGCCGGCACCGGGCTGGGCCTGTCGGGCCTGGCCGGGCCGTACGCGCTGGTCTGGCTCTGCATCCTGGTATCAGGGCTCGGAGTCGCGATGTTCCACCCGGCCGCCGGCCGCTCGGCCCGCGAGGCCGCCGGGGACAGCGCGGCCGCCATGAGCGTCTTCGCCGCCGGCGGCAGCGTCGGCTTCTTCCTGGCCCCGGTGCTCGCGACCCCGGCCCTGGACGCGTGGGGCGTGGACGCGACGGCCCTGTTCATCCCGCCGGCCTGGCTCATCGCCCTGGTCCTGCTCAGGAATCGCCCCGCGGGCACGGCGCACCACACCCGGACGGCCACCGGCGAAGACCGCTGGCGACCCTTCGCCGCGCTGACCGGCATCGAGGTGGTCCGCTCGGCGGCGTTCTTCGGCATCAACACCTTCATCGAGCTCTACTGGCTCAACCACCTGCACGCCTCGCGCACCCTCGCCGGAGCGGCACTGGCCTGCTTCCTCGTCGGCGGCGTCGTCGGCACGCTGCTCGGCGGACGCATCGCCGACCGCGTCGGCATGGTGCGCACCGTGCAACTCGGCGGCGCCCTGACCGTCCCGATGCTGCTGGCGCTGCGCTTCTGCCCGGGTGCCGTCGCCCCGCTGGCGTTCGCCGTCCTGACCGGGCTCGCGCTCAACATCCCGTTCGCCGTCCTGGTGAAACTCGGCCAGGACTACCTCCCGGGACGCCCCGGCACCGCGGCCGGCGTCACGCTCGGCCTGGGCGTCAGCGCCGGCGGCCTGATGGCGCCGGTGTTCGGTCTGATCGCCGAACGCCATGGGCCACAAGGGGTGCTGACGGTGCTGTGCGCGGTCCCCGTCGCCGGACTCGTCCTCGGCCTGCTGCTGCGCGAGCCCGAAGCGCGCCGATGAGGCTGTCGGGTCCGTGGTGTTCACTGAGCACGTGACCGTCCAGGACCTGACAGCCCGACTCCCCGAGCCCGCCGCGCTGCGAGCCGCCTGCCGCGCCTTCGGCGTGCTCGATGCCGTCTTCGACATCGAGTACGCGAAGTACCACTTCACCGCCGCGTGGCAGGAGGGCGTCGACCTCGCCTCCATGGACAACGGCGGCGGCGACTGCTGGAACATCGTCTTCGAGCCGGCCGGCGTCTTCCTCCACGGCTTCGACCACGAGTCGGAAGCGACCCCCTGGCGCGACGAACCCCGCGCGCACTGGCCCGGCCTGCTCGACGGGCTCCCGGCATCGCTGGCGCATTGGGCTGAGAAAGAGGAGTTCCAGTTCGAGGGCTTCTTCGACGCGACCGTGTGCATCTGGCGCGAGACCGGCGACACCGCCTGGCGCTGCGGACCGGTCGAGTTCGACGGCGACGCCTCATCGGACGACGGCTCGGGGTGGTTGTTCAACGCCGTCGTCGAAGGCAGCGTCGACTCCTACCTCGATCACGCCAAGTACTACTTCGAGCGGGAGATCGACGGGGAGGCTGTGCGGGCGGTCCTGGCCGGTGAGGCGCTGACGGCGGAGCTGGTTCGAGCGCTGAATGCGGATGCCGACTTCACGAAGGTGGCGAAGGTCGCGAGTCTGGCGGGGTATCCCGTGGCGGGCTAGTTCCCACCCTCGGCAGCCCACCGCCGCACCATGTCGATCCGCTTCTGCAACTGCGTCGCCGTCGCCTGCGCCACCGCCGGGCCGCCGCACATGCGCCGCAGATCGCCGTGGATCGTGCCGTGCGGCTTGCCGGTCTTGTGGTGCCACGCGCCGACCAGCCCCTGCAGCTCCTTGCGGAGCTCCAGCAACTGCTTGCGGGTCATCACCGGACGCTCTTCCGCGCCGACGATCGCCTCGGCCTGCGAACGCAGCAGGGCCTTCTTGCGCGCGCTGCTCAAGTGCATCTGCTGGCGCTTCGCCAACAGCACCTTGATATGCTCGGGCTCCAGCAGTCCCGGCAGCCCCAGGTACTCCGCTTCCTCGCGCGATCCGGGGTCCGCGGGGAGGCCGAACTCGGCGCCGTCGTACAGGACCCGGTCGAATTCGGCCTCTGAGTTCAACGCCTGGAAGGTGAAGAGCTCCTCCTCGTAGCCCTGCTCCTTCTCGGTGCGGTTGGCCTCGGCGAGCAGCGCCTCCTCCTCGCCCCAGACGTCCTCGGTCGTGGTGGCCTGGGTCGGCTTGTCCAGGGCGTGGTCGCGCTGCTTCTCCATCTCGTTCGCGAACTCGAGGAGCATCGGGATCGAGGGGACGAAGACCGACGCGGTCTCGCCGTGGCGGCGCGCGCGCACGAAGCGGCCGACCGCCTGGGCGAAGAACAGCGGCGTGGAGATGCCCGTGGCGTAGACGCCGACCGCCAGGCGCGGGACGTCGACGCCCTCGGACACCATGCGGACCGCGACCATCCAGCGGTCGTCGTTGTTCGAGAACTCGGTGATGTTCGCCGAGGCCGAGGGGTCGTCCGACACCACGACCGTCGGCCGCTGGCCGGTGATGTCCTTGAGTATGTCGGCGTAGGCGCGGGCCGCGCCCTGGTCGGTGGCGATGACCAGACCGCCGGCGTCCGGGATGCCGCGCCGCACCTCGCGCAGGCGCCGGTCGGCGGCCCGCAGCACCTGCGGCATCCAGTCGCCGGCCGGGTCCAGCGCGGTGCGCCAGGCCTGCTTCACCGCGTCGTTCGTCATGGGCTCGTTGAGCTGCATGGCGATCTCGTCGCCGGCCTTGGTGCGCCAGCGCATCCGGCCGGCGTAGGACATGAACACCACCGGGCGCACGACACCGTCGGCCAGCGCCGAGCCGTAGCCGTACGAGTAGTCCGCGATACTGCGGCGGATGCCCTCGTTGTCCGGCGCGTAGGTCACGAACGGGATCGGGTTCGTGTCCGACCGGAACGGCGTCCCGGTCAGCGCCAGGCGGCGCGTCGCCGGCTCGAACGCCTCGTAGGCCGCCTCACCCCAGGACTTGGAGTCGCCGGCGTGGTGGATCTCGTCCAGGATCACCAGGGTCCTGCGACCCTCGACGCGGTTCCGGTGCAGCATCGGATGCGCGGCCACACCGGCATAGGTCACCGCGATACCCTGGTAGTCCCGCGAGGTGCCGCCGGCCACGCCGCTGTAGTTGGGGTCGATCTTTATCCCGACCCGGTGCGCCGCCTCAGCCCACTGCGTCTTCAGGTGCTCGGTCGGCGCCACGATCGTGATGGTGTTCACCACATGCCGGTCCAGCAGCTCCGTGGCGATCCGCAGCGCGAAGGTGGTCTTGCCGGCGCCGGGCGTGGCGACCGCGAGGAAGTCCCGCGGCTCGCGGGTCATGTACTCGTCCAGGGCCGCCTGCTGCCAGGCCCGCAGGCGGTTCGCGGTGCCGCGCGCGGCGCGGTCGGGGTAGGACGGGGACAGATGGGAGGCCGCCGAGATGCTCACGGTTCCTCCTCTTGTTCCACCCGCTTGTTGTGCCGTCTCACGTTTTCGAACGCGCGATCCGTAAGGACCGACCCCCGAGAGTACCTCAACTGAGAACCCACCACGCCCGATCGGGTCGCAACGGCAGTCGAAGCGGTGAACCCTCCCGCGGATCCCCGACGGCGTCCCGGATCGCGGCCAGCACCGCGGCCGGCGTCGCCATCACCGACAGGTCGCCGACCGGCTTCATGCCGGCCAGCGGCGGGGCGGCGACCGGCAGGCCGTCCGGGCCGATCTCCTCCTTGGCCTCCTCGGCGGTCTCCAGCAGCGCGGCGACCACGACCTCCGGCGCGTCCATCGCCGAGGGCTCACCCCAGCCGAACGGCAGATCCGCGCCTTCGGACAGGACGAAGCCGGCGCCGGCCACGACCCCGGAGGCGACGCGGTGCTCGGCCCGCTCCCGGACCGCGACCCGGCCCGCGTCCTGCGCGATGGCCACCTGGACCACGTTCACCAGCCCGAGTTCGGTGTCCACGTCCACCACCGCGCGCACCGCGCCGACCGCGACGCTGGCCGCGTCGGAGGTGCCGGTGAGGGTCGGCATGGTGAGCATGCGGAACTCGCCGTCGCCGCGGACCACGCGGCCGGCCGGCAGGCACTGCCGGTAGGCGTCGTCCAGCGGGAGGTGGAAGACGTCGTCGTGGGACACCAGGTATCCGTCGACGACCTTCAGCAGGCCGCCGTCGATCCCGATCTGCTCGGCCAGCGCCTGGAAGAGCTTCGCACGGACCTGCTTCGCCGCCGCCTCGACCGCGCTGCCGTGCACCCACGCCGGGTGCGTGACGGCCGAGGACGAGGGCAGCGAGCCGGGGTCCTCCGGCGCCCGGACGGCGACCCGCTCCGCCGGGATGCCCAAAGTGCGCTCGACCGAGACCCGGATCAGGTCGTGCAGGCCCGAACCGGTCTCCACGGCCGAGCAGGCCACGGTCGCGGCCGGGCCGTCCGGGGACATCGAGACCAGCACCACGGCGGTCGCGTACTCCCCCAGCTGCGTCGGGTTCGACAGGTCCGCCATGCCCAGGGCCACCCCGACCCCGCGCCGGATCCGGGTCAGCTCCCCGGTCCGGCCCACGGTCCCGGGGTACTCGCGGATGTCCGGTCCCGGCGGGAAGCTCGGCATCGGGGTGTCCAGCACCTCGTGCAGGCAGTCCGGGATCGGCACCGGCGCGGCCGCCGGCTTGCCCAGCGGGTCGCTCGCGTCCGGCACCAGGTCGCCGGGTCGCAGCAGGTTGCGAAGCCGGACCTCCAGCCCGCCCAGGCCCACCGCCGTGCCCGCGGCGTCCATCTGCGCCTCGTACGCGGCGCAGGTCAGGGCCCCGCCCCCGCCGCGCACCCGGCCGGCCGGCGGGTTGTTGGTGCGCACCACGCGGCCGGTGACCCGGACGTTCGGCACCCGGTAGGGCCCGACCGCCAGCCGGCAGGCCTCGTCCAGGATGTCGATCGTGGTGGAGGCGTACGCGCCGCCGTCGAGCAGGATGTCGGCCTCGACCGCGACCAGGGCGCCGTCGTCGGCGACCACGTGCCGGTAGCGCAGCTGCGCCGCCGGGCGTCCCGGGTGCGCCGGGGCGTCGCGCGGCACGACGGCCTTCACCGGCCGGCCGGTCGCCATCGCCAGCAGCGCGGCCTGCACCTGCAGGCCGACGTCCTCGCGGTGGGTGTCGGCGCCGCCGACCCGGGTCGGGATGACGTGCACCTTCTCCACCGGCAGGCCCAGGCACTGCGCGACCACCTCGCGGTCGCCGCGCGGGGACACGGTCGCGACGTAGATCTCGATCCCGCGCTCGCCGTTCGGCACCGCGATCACCACGGCCGGGGCCGCGGGGCGCGCGGCCACCGCGTCGAAGACGTATTCGCCCTCGATCACCTTGCGCCCGGCGGAGGCGGCGCTCGCCGGATCGGCCAGCGTCGCCGGCTCGGTGCCGAAGGCCAGGGTGGTGCTGTGCAGGACGTTGCCGTCCGGGTGGATCGGCGCGGCGGTCGCGGACTGGTCCGGGTCGTGCAGCGGCCGCAGCGGGTCCCAGACCACGCGCACCCGCTCGGCGGCGGCGCGCGCCAGCGCCGGATGCTCGGCGGCCACCACCACGACCGGCTCGCCGATGTAGCGGGCCACGTCGGCGGCCAGCACCGGCTGGTCGATGGAGCGCGGCCCGTGGAAGTTGTAGCCGGGCAGATCGGCGGCGGAGAGCACGGCGTGCACGCCGGGGATGGCGCGCGCCGCCCGCATGTCCAGGCCGCGGATCGCCGCGCTGGCGTGCGGGGAGCGGGTCGCGGCCATCCAGAGCATGCCCTCGGCCCGCAGGTCCGCCGGGAACTTCGGCTCGGTCACGCGGGTTCCCCCGCCTCGAAGACGAGCATGGCGATCTCGCCGGAGTCGCCGGGGCGCGGGCCCGAGGCGTCGGTGTCGGCGTCGGCGTCGTCGCCGGCGGCCCCCCTCGCCCGGGCGACGGCCTCGATCCAGCGGCCCGACTCGGCGCAGCGGCACAGGATGCCGGCCAGCGCCTCGCGGATCGCCGCCGGGCCGGGATCGGCGGTGCGGCGCAACAGATGGGTGATCGCGACGGTGAGCGCGGGGGCGCAGAACCCGCAGGGGCTGGCGCCGGCCGCCGCGACCGCCTCGCGGGCGGTCTCGAAGGCCGCGTCCTGGGGCGTGCGGACGTCCCGGTCGGCCGCGGCGACTGCGGGGACCAGGCAGGCGGCCGCGGGCCGGCCGTCCAGGGTCACCAGACAGGACCCGCATTCGCCGACCGCGCAGCCGTCGCGCGGCTCGTCGAGGTCCAGGCGCTCGCGCAGCACCGCCAGCAGCGAGTCCCCGATCCACACCTGCGGCACCGGGTATTCGTGCCCGTCGACGCGCAGCGTCAGGCCCACGGCCGGCCATTCCATCGCCGACTCGGTCACCTAATGCTCACCGGTCCGTCCCCCTTGCCCGACACGCTCTACTGGTTTTCCTGGTTCCGCGCCTGCTCGGCCCGCTCGACACGCTGCTTGGCGCGCTGGAAGTCCGCACGCTTCTGCAGCTCGCGGACCTGGTCCAGCCAGCCCAGCGGCGGCAGCGCGCGCAGCAGGGCCCGGCGGGCGCAGATCTCCACGGCCTTCCGACGATACGGGTCGCCTCCCCCGCCCAGCGTGCCGCCCCCGTCGCCGTAGACGAGGGAGTCGGCGACCAGGCGGCCGAAGGTCTCATAGACGGTCGGGTCGGCGATCGCGCCGGCGTCCCAGTCCACCTGCTCGGCCAGCCAGCGGTCGGCGTGGTCGGCGCGCAGCAGGGTCGGCAGCCCGCCGCGGCCGGTCCCGGAGGGCAGCCCGGCCAGCGCCATCGCGCCGACCACGCAGGTCGCGCTGCGCCGCGCCGGGTCCACGGCCAGCATGATCGACAGGATCGCCCGCGAGATGCCGCCGCGGACCCCGATCTTCATGAAGCCCTGCATGCCCTGCACGACCGGCACCCGCGCGCCGACGACCAGCTCGCCGGGGGCGAGCTGCGGCACGCCGTCGCGGTCGTAGAAGTCGGAGACGGTCACGGTCCGCACGCCGTCGGCGGAGGCCACCAGCACGGACGCCCCGAGCGCGGCGAGCACCACCGGCAGGTCGGCCGAGGCCGGTCCGACCACCAGGTTCCCGCCGAGCGTGGCGGCGGCCCGGATGTGCGGGGCCCCGACGGTGCGCACGGCCTGGTTCAGCGCCGGCACCTGCTCGCGCAGCTCGCGCTGCTGCATCTCGGCCAGCGTCAGCCCGGCGTGCAGCAGCACCTCGCCCGCCCCGGTCGACCAGCCGCGCAGCTCGGCGCAGCGGTGCAGGGTCAGCACCGTGCCGGGGTGGCGGCGGCCGGCGGTGATCTCCGGCATGGCCACGGTGCCGCCGGCGATGATCACGGCGTCGGGGTGCGCGGCCAGGACCTGGACGGCTTCGACGACGCTTTGCGGGCCGAACAGGGAGCGCGGGGCGGTCACGGCGGAGCCGGCCAGGCCGCTGCCGACCGGGGGCGGCGTGGCCGAGGCCGGGGCTGGGGCCTGCGCCGACGCCTGGGCCGACGCCTCGGCCGACGCCGGGTGGCCGGCGGCCGCATCGGCGCGCTCGAACGCGCCGCGCGCCTGCTGCCGGCTGGCTTGTCCCTCGGCCGCGCCGCGGGCCCGGGAGCCGATCGCCTGCCCCCGCCCCTGGTTCCCGACCGGCGCCGAACGCGCCTGATCGCCGGCTATCGCGCCCGCGCCGCCGTCGTCGCCTTCATCTGCCTCATCGACCTCGAAAGTGCCCAGCTCGAACCCGGGCCGCTCGCCCTCGCCCCCAAAGACAAACGCACCCACCAGCGCACCCTCCGGGCTCCCGGCGGTCCGCGCCGGCAGCGCGTGGCCGCCGGCCGGCACCGCACCGCCGGCACCGCCCCCGAATCCCCCGTCGCCGGACGGCCCGAAACCGTCCGGCCCCATCATCCCGGTCAGCTCGTCCCGCCGTCCCCAGCGTCGCCGTCACCGCCGCCGGGCTCCAGGCCCTCGAAGATCTCCTTGCATTCCGGGCACACGGGGAACCGGCTCGGGTCCCGCGAAGGCACCCACACCTTCCCGCACAGCGCGGTCAGCGGCGTACCGAACACGGACGCCTCCATGATCTTGTCGCGCTCGGCGTAGTGCGCGAAGCGCTCCTCGTCACCCGGGTCGTAGCGGTAATCGGACTCGACGCGTTCCTCGACGATCGTCGAGCCGGCCGTGTCCGGTTCGAAAGTCGGCGTGCTCATGCTCTCGAGTCTATGCCGCGCCGCACCCCCGCGAGCGGCGGAGCGGAACGACGCGGCACTGGATCGTTACCTGCTGGTCACGGGCTAGCCGTGCAGGTAGACGATCCCCAGCTCGTTGAGCTGCCACAGCTGGTTCGCCGCGCCCGAGTACGGCTGCAGCTCGATCACCGGGTTCCCGGACCCGTCGGTCGAGCCGCCGATGGTGGCGACCAGGTTCTGGTTCTGCGCCGAGGCCACCGCGTAGTAGCCGCCGCCCTCGGGCTTGAAGAACCAGTGCTGGTTGGCGCCGCCGTTGCAACCCCACTGCTCCAGCTTCACCCCGGCCGCCGCGGTCCCGCCGGTGGCGTCCAGGCACATGTTCCGGTTGCCGCTGAAGTCGACCTCGTAGGAGCCGTCGGACTTGATCTCGGTGACGAAGGACTGGTTCAGCCCGCCGGTGGCCGCGTAGGTGATCAGCGGCCGGCCGTTGGTGGAGTCCCCGTCGGTGCCGCCGCCGGAGAAGTCCCAGACGTTGTGGTCGGCCTTGCTGGTCAGCTGGAACCAGCCGCCGTCGTCGACCTGGTCCATCCAGGGCTGGCCGGGGGTCAGCGGTTTGATCGTCGTCCCGTCCTGCTGGTCCAGGGTGCAGTACGACTCAGCGTTCGCCGTCCCGTAGAAGTCGCCCAGACACGCGCCCTCGCCCTCGTAGCCGGCCACCCGCAGGTGGTAGGACTGCCGGATCTCGTCCATGCAGATCAGCCCGCCGAACAGGACCTTCTGGTCGCAGCCGTTGCGGGTCATCTCCGAGGTGTCGATGACGTCGCCGTTGGTGTACTCGTACGGCGAGGTGGTGAACTCCGCGCAGACCTCGTGGCCGTAGCTGACCCGCCGCTCGTCCAGGTAGCGCACGCCGGGCACCTGCTCGGCGGCGTGCCGCAGCGCGTCGGAGAACAGCGGCACCACCAGGTTGTGGCCCCAGGCCAGGTCCTCGGTGAAGGCCGGGCAGCCGTTGGAGACCTTGGCGGCGTAGTTGTCGACGCCCGAACGCAGGTCCGGGGTGATCGGCGTGAAGTAGGACTGGAAGACGAGCTGGTAGTCGGAGTCCGCGTAGCCGGCGTTGCGCATGGTCTGCCGGACGTCCTGGATGGCCGCGATCACCTTCGGCTGCACGGCCGCGGCGCGCCGCTGGATCTCGGCGGTGCCGATGGTGTCCCGGCACCCCTGCGACTGCGGGATCGGGAAGTACTGGTCCAGGCAGGCCTCCATGATCCCGGTGAAGTCGAAGTCGTCGTTCGCGCCGATGGTCAGGACGACCATCTTGACGTTGTCCGCCTTCGCGATGGTGGTCAGCTGGGTGTCCTGCTTCGGCTCGCCGTAGTCGCCGCCGCCACTGCCGGTGACCGCGGAGTACTGCGGGAGCGAGACGATGTCGCCGGTCTGCGCACCGGAGCAGGCGACGTCGAACGGGGTGAGGCCGGACAGCCCGGTGTCGAAGATCTCGGACTTGGTGCTGCGGTGGCAGTAGTCGCTGGGGCCGTCGGTACCGGCGACGTAGTTGTCGCCGGTGTCGGTCCCGGCGCCTTCGCCGGAGATCGCGCTGTCGCCCATCGCGACGATGGCCGCGGGCCCGGCGTGGGTGGTGGCCTGAGCGGTCCCGCTCCAGGCGGACACCAGGGCTCCGGTCAGCACGGTGGCCGCGAACAGGGCCATGAGGGGTCTGCGCCGTGTTCTGTTCACTAGTGCTCCCAGCAGGTGAGGGGGTGCTACGGAGGTGGAACATGACGATTCCTCAAATATGACTTACCTGCCGGTAGCTAACAAGGGGCTTCTTCGGGCGTCCGCGCGGCGACGCCGATTGCGGGGCGTCAAACGGTCACAATGGTGCGAACCGTTATGAATGGACTGATGCTGTGACCGAGAACCCGAACACCCAGCCGGATCCGAACGCCGGCCAGCCGCCGGGCGGTCCGGTCGGCCAGCCCACGACACCGGAGCCGGCCGCGCAGGCCGAGCAGCCCGCCGCCGCGGAGCGCGCCGAGCCCGGCGAGCCCAGTGCGCCCGGCGAGCGCGGCGAGCGCGGCGAGCGCGGCGAGGCCGGCGCGGAAACCCCGGCGACACAGAGCCCGGCGACCGGCGCCTTCGCCGAGGAGACCTGGGTCGGACCCACCGAGGGCGAGCCCGCGTTCGGCGAGCCGATCGACCCGAACGCGCCGAAGACCAGCGTCGCGGCGACCTTCCTGCCCGGCATCGACGCCGGCTCGCTGCTGGCGCTGATCGTGGCCGCCCTCGGCGCCGGCTCGTTCCTGCTGGTCAACCCGCTGGTCCAGGCGCACGACGCGGCCCGCACCTGGTCGGACTTCAAGAACAACGTCCCGCGCACCAAGCAGGACCCGTTCGGCCTGCAGCGCGACTGGGTGTCCTACCAGTCCTGGGCGATGATCATCCTGGGCCTGGTCGCGGTGGTGCTGGCGCTGGTGGTCCTGGCCCTGTGGACGGCGCGCCGGAACAAGCTGCGGTCGCGCTCGTTCGCGCAGGCGGCGCTGGTGCTGGGGCTGGCGGTCCTGCTCTACGGCATCCTGCTCAAGACCGGCGCGGTCGGTTCGGAGATCCCGAGCCTGAAGGACATCTCCGCCGGGCTCAGCGCCACGCAGTAGCGCGGATCGCGACAGGCCCGGCGCGACCCCGCCGGGCCTGTCCGCCCGCGCCGTCCGCGGCCTATATCAACTAATTGAGATCAGGGTCCTCGGTCCAGTTCGCCACCATCGCCATGGTCCCGCCCTGCCGGCGCAGCACGCGCCGCCACAGCTCCTCCGGCTCGGTGGTGAACACGTCGGCCAGCTCCGGCTCCACCACGTACCACGCCCGCTGCGCCAGCTCGCCGGCCAGCTGCCCGGGCCCCCAGCCGGCGTACCCGGCGAAGATCCGCAGCGCCGTCAGGTCCGGGGCCAGCACCTCCGGCGGGGCGTCCAGGTCCACCAGGCCCAGGCGGCCGGAGAACTGGCGCCAGCCCAGCGGCTCCTCGCCGGGCACCGCCGCCTCCGGGCGCACACAGGCGATGCCCAGCGCCGAGTCCAGCGCGACCGGGCCGCCCAGGAACACCGTCGGCGGCTCGGCCGCCAGCGGCGCCCAGGTCTCCAGCACGTCCTCGACGTCCAGGCTCCCGGGCCGGTTGAGGACCACGCCCAGGGTGCCGTCGTCGTCGTGGTCGACGACCAGCACCACCGTGCGGTCGAAGTTGGGGTCGACCAGGACCGTGGTGGCCACCAGCAGCTTGCCGGTCAGCCGTTCCAGCGGCGCTCTGCCGCCGTCCTGCTCCCCCGCGTCGCGCCCTGCGTCCGTCATGGCACACATGATCCCGCACCCGGACCCCCGCTGGCGCCTTTTGCCCCAAGGCCCGCGCGTCCGCCACCGGTCGGCGACCCTCAGCGTTCGAACCGGCACACCCCGTTGACCCGGCACGGGTTTCGGGCACGGACCACGCGCGCACCAACTGCGATCTTCGTCAGCTTCGACCGCATGCGCCCAGTGTTCGAGTACCCTTGACCCGCCCCCACCCGTCTCCCGACCACCGCCCCACACGGAGACGCAGAGCGCCGCTGATCGATTCGTCCCGCCCTGCGTTGCCCCACCAGAGCGGACCGCACGCACACACCAGTGGAGAACCATGGCCCAGAGCACCGCCTCCGACGTCCTGACAGTGCACGGCGGCGCCGCCCTGTCCGGTGAGGTCCGGGTCCGCGGCGCCAAAAACCTGGTCCCCAAAGCGATGGTGGCCGCGCTGCTCGGACACGGCACGTCGGTGCTGCACAACGTGCCGAACATCTCCGACGTCCGGATCGTCACCGGACTGCTGGAGGCGCACGGCGTCTCGGTCACCCGCGGCGACGACCCGGACACGCTGATCCTGGACCCGGCCTCGGTCGAGGCCGCCAGCGACACGGCGGTCGAGGCGCACGCCGGGACCAGCCGCATCCCGGTCCTGTTCTGCGGTCCGCTGCTGCACCGGCTGGGCCGCGCCTTCATCCCGGACCTGGGCGGCTGCAAGATCGGCGACCGGCCGATCGACTTCCACCTGGACGCGCTGCGCTCCTTCGGCGCGGTGGTCGAGAAGCGCCCCGAGGGCCTGCTGATCTCGGCCCCCGAACGGCTGCGCGGCACCCACATCCGGCTGCCCTACCCCAGCGTCGGCGCCACCGAGCAGGTCCTGCTGACCGCGGTGCTGGCCGAGGGCGTCACAGAGCTCTCCAACGCCGCGACCGAGCCGGAGATCGTGGACCTGATCGCGGTGCTGCAGAAGATGGGCGCCATAATCTCCGTCCACAACGACCGCGTGGTCCGCATCATCGGCGTGGACCGCCTCGACGGCTTCACCCACCGCGCGATCCCGGACCGCCTGGAGACCGCCTCGTGGGCCTGCGCGGCCCTGGCCACCGGCGGCGACATCCGCGTCATCGGCGCGACCCAGGGCGAGATGATGACCTTCCTGAACGTCTTCCGCCGCATAGGGGGAGACTTCGAGGTCGACGACGCCCCCGGCACCCCCTCGATCCGCTTCTGGCACTCCGGCGGCCAGATGCGCGCCCTGGCCCTGGAGACGGACGTGCACCCGGGCCTGTCCACCGACTGGCAGCAGCCGCTGGTGGTGGCGCTGACCCAGGCCCACGGCCTGTCGATCATCCACGAGACGGTCTACGAGCAGCGCCTGGGCTTCACGGAGGCGCTGAACCGCATGGGCGCACAGATCCAGCTCTACCGCGAGTGCCTCGGCGGCAGCGCCTGCCGCTTCGGCCAGCGCAACTTCATGCACTCGGCGGTCATCTCCGGCCCCACCAAGCTGCACGGCGCCGAGCTGACCATCCCCGACCTGCGCGCGGGCTTCAGCTACCTGATCGCCGCGCTCGCGGCGCAGGGCACCTCGACCGTGCACGGCATCAGCCTGATCCACCGCGGCTACGAGGACTTCGAGGCGAAGCTCTCGGCGCTGGGCGCGGATGTGGAGATGGGGATCCCGGGCTGAGGCCCGGCCGGCGGGACTCGGCACTCGGCGCGCGGCTCTCGGCACTCGGCGCGCAGCACTCGGAGGCCGCCTCGGCACTGCCGGCCGAGGCGGGCACCGCACTGGACCAGCTAGCAGCTAGCGAAGCGAGTGCCAGTGCCAGTGCCAGTGCGGCGAGCGCACCTCACCCGACCTGCGGCGTCAACAGAATCGCCCGAGCCCCCAGCCGCACGGCCTCCCGCACCGCGGCCGGGTCCGGATTGCCCTGGACGTCGAAGCCGATGTTGTGGAACTTCGCGAAAGCGTGGTTGTCCCGGCACATCAGCGTGTACAACGCGGCGACCCGGTCCGCGTCCTGGACCACCTCGACGTCCGCCGAGCGCAGCCGTCCCTTGTACCTGACCTGGATCGGGTCGCCGGTGCGCAGGTTGCGGCTCCAGGCGAACTGCGTGCCGATGAGGACTTTCCCGTCGTGCGCCATGTAGGCGATCGGGATGGCGTACCTCTTGCCGCTCTTGCGGCCGAAGACGTACAGCAGGATCAGCCTCTTGCCGATCCCCTTGGCCACCCCGGGCGTGTTCAGGGCCGCGCGCGTAAAGGCGTTCACCAGGCCCTGCATCGGCAGCGTCTTAGCGCGCCCGGGCGGGCGTCCTGCGGTTTCCGTCCCAGTACCCATGGTGCGGACGCTACTCCGGCATCCGCACCACGACCACGTTTCGCGCTACTGCGCCGGTTCGCCCTTCACGGCCGCGACCACGGCCTCGGCCACGGTCTTGGCCAGGTCCTTGTGGAACACGCTCGGCACGATGTAGCTCGGGTTCAGGTCGACGTCGTTCACCGTCGAGGCGATCGCGCGCGCCGCGGCCACCAGGACCTCGGGCGTGACGTTGTTCGACTGCGCGTCGATCAGGCCGCGGAAGACGCCGGGGAAGGCCAGCACGTTGTTGATCTGGTTCGGGTAGTCGCTGCGGCCGGTGGCCACCACCGCGGCGTGCGCCAGGGCGTCGTCCGGGTCCACCTCGGGCTCGGGGTTGGCCAGGGCGAAGACGATCGCGCCGGGGGCCATGGTGGCGATGTCGTCGCCGGTCAGGATGCGCGGGGCGGACACGCCGATGAAGACGTCGGCGCCGGCCAGCGCCTCCTTCAGGGTGCCGGTGAGGTTGCCGGGGTTGGTGTGCTCGGCGACCCAGCGCAGGTCGCCGTCGCCGTGGGTGTCGTCGCGGCCGGCGTGCACCACGCCGTGGTAGTCGGCGACGGTGATGTCCGTGGCCCCGGCGGCGATCAGCAGCTTCAGGATCGCGGTGCCCGCCGCGCCCGCGCCGGAGCCGACGATGCGCACGTCCTGGAGCTTCTTGCCGACCACCTTCAGCGCGTTGGTCAGCGCCGCCAGCACCACGATCGCGGTGCCGTGCTGGTCGTCGTGGAAGACCGGGATGTCCAGCTCCTGGCGCAGCCGGCGCTCGATCTCGAAGCACCGCGGCGCGCTGATGTCCTCCAGGTTGATCCCGGCGAAGCCCGGCGCGATCGCCTTGACGACCTTGATGATCTCCTCGGTGTCCTGGGTGTCCAGGCACAGCGGCCAGGCGTCGACCCCGGCGAACTGCTTGAACAGCGCCGCCTTGCCCTCCATCACCGGCAGCGCCGCGATCGGCCCGATGTTGCCCAGGCCCAGCACCGCCGAGCCGTCGGTGACCACGGCCACCGTGTTGCGCTTGATGGTCAGGCGCCGGGCGTCCCCGGGGTTCTCGGCCAGCGCCAGCGACACCCGCGCGACGCCCGGGGTGTAGGCCATGGACAGCTCGTCGCGGTTGCGCAGCGCGACCTTGGAGCTCATCTCGATCTTGCCGCCGAGGTGCATCAGGAAGGTCCGGTCGGAGACCTTGCCGACCTCGACCCCCTCGATCTTGCTCAGCTCCTCGGTGATCGCCCGGGAGTGCTCCTCGCTGCTGGCCGCGATGGTGACGTCGACGCGCAGCCGGTCCCGGCCCGAACCGGAGACGTCCAGACCGGTCACCACACCGCCGGCGTCCTCCACCGCCCTGGTGATCCCGCTCACCGCGTTGCCGTAGGAGGGAGCCTCCAGACGGACGGTGATCGAATAGGACACACTGGGCGACGCGGACACGGGCGGTTCTCCTTTGGACAGCCAGCTTTCTTGATGTCAAGGGTAGACGCATCCGCCCTGCGCCCGAGGCATAGATCGGGTTGTCCGCCGCGCGCATTATGAACAAAACAGCGGCGCGTAGCGTCTCCTCGACGTGCGGTGGTGGGAGACGGGTGGGCGAGCAAAGCCCGATCCGTGACGTCCTTTGCGTGATCGGTTCGTGGCTGCATCGTGATCTGATGCGTGATCCACACCCTCGCCGGGGCCGGAATGATCGCGTACACTCGCAGCCAAGGTCATAGGTTCGCGGTGTTAAAGGCCCAGCGGAGCACATTCCGCCGGGCTTTTCTCGTCTCAAGCCGCCAAGGCCGACAATGGTTCTTCAAGCAGGAAATGAGAGCAGGATGGCTCAGGGGACAGTCAAGTGGTTCAACAGCGAGAAGGGCTACGGCTTCATCTCGCAGGATGAGGGCGGCCCGGACGTGTTCGTGCACTTCTCCGCCATCCAGTCGAGCGGCTACCGCTCGCTGGAGGAGAACCAGCGCGTCGAGTTCGAGGTCACTCAGGGCCCGAAGGGCGCCCAGGCGGAGAACGTCCGCCCGGTCTGAGCGATCCGCTCGGAAATAACCGAGCCGCATTCGGTGGGAACCCCTTCCGAATGCGGCTTTTTCGTTGTCGTGGAAAAACATCCGGGAAATCAGCCCCGGAAATCCCCCAAGGGCCGATATAGGCGACTAACGCCGATAGAAGGCCCACGCGTCGGCGACCGTCTCGGCCAGCTCGGTCCGCTCCGGACGCCAGCCCAGCACGGTCTTGGCCCGCTCCGCGGAGGCCACCAGCCGCGCCGGGTCGCCCGCGCGCCGCGGCTTCTCCGCCGCCGGCACCTCGGCCCCGGTGGCCTTGCGCACCGCCTCCAGCACCTCGTAGACCGAGAACCCGGTCCCGGTGCCCAGGTTGCAGATCAGGTGCTCGCCCTTCTTCGCCGCGGTCAGCGCCAGCAGGTGCGCCTCGGCCAGGTCCCGGACGTGGATGTAGTCGCGGATCGCGGTCCCGTCCGGCGTCGGGTAGTCGGTGCCGAACACCGAGGCCTCCGGCGCGTTCCCGGCCGCGACGTCCAGCAGCCGCGGGATCAGGTGGGTCTCCACCTCGTGCCGCTCGCCCTGCGCGCCGTACGCGCCCGCGACGTTGAAGTACCGCAGGGACACCGCCGCGATGCCGTAGGCCGGGGCGGCGAAGGTCAGCATCTGGTCGGCGGCCAGCTTGGAGGCCCCGTAGGGGTTCGTCGGCACCGTCGGCATGTCCTCGGTGATCGGCGTGGCCTCCGGCTCGCCGTAGCAGGCGGCCGTCGAGGAGAAGACGATCGTCCCGATGCCGTGGTCGCGCATCGCCTCCAGCAGGTTCGCGGTGGTGGTGATGTTGTGCCGGAAGTACCGGACCGGCTCGGCCACCGACTCCCCGACCAGCGAACGCGCCGCGAAGTGCAGGATCGCGTCGATCGGGCCCTGCTCGGTGACCGCCCGCAGCACGTCCCCGAGCTGCCGCTGGTCCAGCACGTCCGCGTGCCGGAACGCCGCGCCGGCCGGCACCGCGTCCCGGTGCCCGGTGGACAGGTCGTCGACCACCGTCACGTCGTGGCCGGCTTCGACGAGCACCGCGGAGGTGACCGACCCGACGTACCCCGCACCCCCAATGACCAGCAAACGCATGTTTCCTCAGACCTCCGCTAGGACGGGTTGGACGGTCCCAGCCTAGCCGATCTCCCAGAAATAAACAGACTCACCCAGAAATCAACACAACCACCAGGGTCCGCGGCCCGTGCACGCCCTCCACCCGGTCCAGCTCGATGTCGGAGGTCGCCGACGGCCCGGAGATGAACGTGGTCGGCCGGCCCGGCACCAGCGCCCGCACCGCGACCGGCACGTCGGCGGCCACCTGCGAGCTCCGCACGACGCACACGTGCAGGTCGGGCACGAGCGAGAGCGCACGCCGCCCCTGCCCAGCGTCGGCATCGAGCACGATGGTCCCGGTCAGCGCGATCCCCTGCGCGGCCAGCGTGATCACGCCGTCGGACGCGTCCAGCTCCGCGGGGGTCAGCGGCGGGTCGTCGGAGAGCCGCGAGCCTTCGTACCGAGCTAACAACGCGTCCGGAAAGCCCGGCGGGACAACGAGATTCGCGACTCCGTGCCCGGCGAGGACGCGCGCGATCTCGGCCGGCGCGTCCTGTTCGCCGACCCGGACCACCGTCGCCCGGTAGTCCTCGACCCGTTCCACGAACAGGTCGACGATGTCGCCGACCGCATGGCTGTCGACGTAGTCGCGGGTGACTTCGACGTCCTCGGGACGCTCGTCGTTCGGGACGTCTCGCAACGCGGAACGGATGCGCGCCAGGATGCGGTTCGCGGACGGCTCCCCGTAAAGGCCTTCTTCGCGCACCGGCTCAGCCGGCTTGGCCTCGCTCATCGCCGTCCCGCCTTCCGCCACCACGCCCGGAACGACTCCCGCGCCGGAACCGGCACGTCCCGCGCTCCCGTCCACTTCTTCGCGGGCCCCGGCAGCCACCGTCCGCCGCCGATGCCCGCGACCCGGCCGCCGATCGCCCCCAGCCGTTCGGCCCAGGCCAGCCGGCGCGGCGAGCCGAACACCATCCGCGCGCCCTTCATCGCCAGCGCTTCGGGCTTCGGCAATCCGCCCCGGTGCGCGTCCACGACCTTCGCCCGCAGGTGCACCAGCATCTCGGGGATGTCGATCCGGACCGGGCAGGCGTCGTAGCAGGCCCCGCACAAGGTCGAGGCGAACGGCAGCGAATCGGCGTGATCCGACGTCCCGATCCCGACCAGCTGCGGCGTCAGCACCGCCCCGATCGGCCCCGGGTACACCGATCCGTACGACCGGCCGCCGGTCCGCTCGTAGACCGGGCACACGTTCAAGCACGCCGAGCAGCGGATGCAGTGCAGCGCCGACCGTCCCGCGGTGTCGGCCAGCGTCTTCGTCCGGCCGTTGTCGAGCAGGATCAGGTGGAACTCCTGCGGTCCGTCGCCCGGCGTGACCCCGGTCCACAGCGACGTATAAGGGTTCATCCGTTCTGCCGTCGAGGACCTCGGCAGCAGTTGCAGGAACACTTCCAAATCGCTGAAGGACGGCAGGACCTTCTCGATCCCCATCACCGTGATCAGCGTCTCCGGCAGCGTCAGGCACATCCGGCCGTTGCCCTCGGACTCCACGACCCCGACGGTCCCGGTGTCCGCACAGGCGAAGTTCGCCCCGGAGATCGCGACCTTCGCCCGCAGGAACTTCTCCCGCAGGTGCACGCGCGCCGCCTCGGCCAGCGCGCGCGGCTCGTCGGTGAGGTCGTCCGGCGCCGGGACGCCGTGCTTGCCCATCTCGCGCCGGAAGATGTCGCGGATCTCGGAGCGGTTGCGGTGGATCGCCGGGACCAGGATGTGCGAGGGCCGGTCGTGGTTCAGCTGCACGATCAGCTCGGCGAGATCGGTCTCGGTGGCCTCGATCCCGTCGTCGTCGAGCTCCTCGTTGAGCCCGATCTCCTGGGTGGCCATCGACTTGATCTTCACGACCTCGGTCGCGCCCATGGCCCGCACCAGATCGCTGACGATCTGCTTGGCCTCACGCGCGTCCTCGGCCCAGTGCACAACGCCGCCGGCCGCGGTGACCGACGCCTCCAGCTGGAGCAGATAAGTGTCCAGGTGCCGCATCACGCGGTCCTTGATCTGCGAACCGGCCAGCCGCAGCGTCTCCCAGTCATCGAGCTCTGCGACAGCCCGCAACCGCTTGTCGCGGATCGTGGTCGTCGCGTGCTTCAGGTTGCGGCGCAGCTGGTCGTCCTGGAGCGCGTCGTGCGCCGCCTTGGGGAACGTCGGCGAACCGAGCCAGACGACGTTGACCTCGTCCCGGCTCATCGCGTCGCCGCCAGGATCTCGGCCAGATGCAGGGTCCTGACTCCGGACTTGATCCGGCTCAGCCCGCCGCCGATGTGCATCAGGCAGGAGTTGTCGGAGGCACACAGCGTCGGCGCGCCGGTCTTGCGCACGTTGTCCATCTTGTCCTGCAACATCGCCACCGAGGTCTCAGAGTTCTTCATCGCGAACGTCCCGCCGAAGCCGCAGCACGACTCGGCCTCCGGCAGCTCCACCAGCTCGATGCCCTCGACCGCGCGCAGCAACCGCAGCGGCTTGTCGCCGACCCGCAGCAAGCGCAGGCTGTGGCACGTCGGGTGGTAGGTGACACGGTGCGGGTAGTACGCGCCGACGTCGGTCACGTCCAGGACGTCCACCAGGAACTCGGAGAACTCGTACACGTTCGGCGCGGTCTCGGTCTTGTGGTGGTGCCGGACGTGGCCGCCGCAGGAGCCGGACGGCGTGACGATCGCGTCGTAGCCGCGGAAGGCGTCGTTGAACGCCCCGACCAGCGAATCCGCCTCACGCCGATAGCCGGTGTTGTAGTGCATCTGGCCGCAGCAGGTCTGCGCCATCGGGAACTCGACGGTGTGCCCGAGCCGCTCCAGCACGGCGGTGACGGCCTTGCCGGTGTCGGGGAAGAGCACGTCGTTGTAGCAGGCGATGAACAGGGCGATGCGCATCTCAGATCTCTGCCCACAGAGCGTCGGGAATCGGCAGCCGCGCCATCTCGACGCAGTCGAACACCTCGGCCGGCGAGCGCGAGCCGATCAGCACCGATCTCACCGCCGGATGACGGTGCGGGAACTGGAGCGCGGCGGCACGCAACGGGACACCGTGCCGCTCGCAGACCCCCTTGAGACGCAAGGCCTCGTTCAGGATCTCGGGCGGGACAGCCAGGTAGTCGTACGTCGAGCTCGGCTGGGGATCGACCAGGAGCCCGGAGTTGAACACGCCCCCGATCACGATGCCGACAGCGCGAGCAGCGGCTTCGTCGAGCAGCTCGGCACCGGACCGGTCGAGCAGCGTGTAGCGGCCGGCGAGCAGCACGACGTCCACGTCGGTCTCCCGCACGAACCGCAGCGGCACCGCGGTCTGGTTCATCCCGACGCCGATCGCGCCGACCACACCCTCGTCCCGCAGCTTCGCCAACGCGGGGAACGCCTCGCCGATCGCCTGATCCGCGTGGAGATCCGGGTCGTGGATCAGGACCGCATCGACGCGGTCCAGTCCGAGGCGCTCAAGGCTGGCCTCGATCGAGCGGCGCACGCCGTCCCCGGAGAAGTCCCACACCCGCCGGAACGCCGCCGGCACCGCGAACCCGTCGGGATCGTCGCCCACCGGATCGGCGACCGGTTCCAGGATCCGCCCGACCTTGGTCGACAAGACGAACTCGTCCCGCGGCCGCTCCCGCAACGCCGCTCCGAGCCGCCGCTCCGACAATCCGAGACCGTAGTGCGGCGCGGTGTCGAACACCCGGATACCCGCGTCCCATGCGGCATCGACAGTCGCCCGCGCGTCCTCGTCCGCGACCGCGGCGAACAGGTTGCCGATGGCCGCGGCGCCGAAGGCCAGGTCGGTGAGCTGGACACCGCGGCCGATGGTGGTTGCCATGGCCTCACTGTCCCACGGGACGGAGGCGCAACCCAGCCATTCCGCCGTCCACGGCGAGTGCGGTCCCGGTCACCGAGGCCGCCGTCGGCGAGGCCAGGTAGGCGATCGCCGCCGCGACCTCGTCCGCCGACACCAGGCGGCCCATCGGCTGCCGGGCCTCCAGGGCCGCGCGCTCGGCGGCCGGGTCTTCCGCGGCGTCCAGCAGGCGGCCGACCCACGGGGTGTCGGCGGTGCCGGGGTTCACGCAGTTCACCCGGATGCCCTCGCGGACGTGGTCCGCGGCCATCGCCAGGGTCAGCGAGAGGACGGCGCCCTTCGTCGCCGAATAGAGCGCGCGCTGCGGCAGGCCCGCGGTCGCGGCGATCGAGCAGGTGTTCACGATCGCGGCGTGCCGCGACGCGCGCAGGGCCGGCAGCGCGGCGCGGGTCACCCGCACCATGCCGACCACGTTCACGTCGTAGACCTTCATCCACTGCTCGTCGGGGTTGTCCTCGACCGTGCCCGCGGCGCCGATGCCGGCGTTGTTCACCAGTACGTCCAGACCGCCGAGCGCCTCCAGCGCGGCCGCGACGGCCGAGCGCACCGAGGCGTCGTCGGAGACGTCGGCCCGGAAGCCGTGCAGCCCCGCCGAGACGGCCGCCGCCGGGTCCAGGTCCAGCACCGCCACCGCCGCCCCGCGGTTGGCCAACAGCCGCGCGGTGGCCGCGCCGATGCCCGAGCCGCCGCCGGTGACGACCGCCTTCAGCCCTTCGAAGTCCCGCATGTCCCGCACCTCACACCTCTCCTCGGTCCGCGCGCCAGAACGATCCGTCAGGGAACGAATACGCCTCCAGGGTCGCCGGGAACATCTCCGCGGAGAAGCCCGGCGCCGTCGGGGCCTGATACGCCCCGCCGGTGACCACGGTCGGCGTCAGGAAGTGCTCGTGCAGGTGGTCGACGTACTCCACGACCCGGTCCTGCCTGGTGCCGGACAGCGCCACGAAGTCGAACATCGACAGGTGCTGCACCAGCTCGCACAGGCCGACCCCGCCGGCGTGCGGGCAGACCGGCACCCCGAACTTGGCCGCCAGCAACAGGATCGCCAGGTTCTCGTTGACCCCGCCGACCCGCGCCGCGTCCAGCTGGACGAAGTCGATCGCCCCGGCCTGCAGCAGCTGCTTGAACACGATCCGGTTCTGCACGTGCTCGCCGGTCGCCACCTTCACCGGCGCCACCGCGGCCCGGATCGCGGCGTGTCCGAGGACGTCGTCCGGCGAGGTCGGCTCCTCGACCCAGTACACGTCGAACTCGGCCAGCGCCTTGACCCACTCGATCGCCTCGCCGACGCTCCAGCGCTGGTTGGCGTCGATCGCCATCCGGATGTCCGGGCCCACCGCGGCCCGCGCGGCCCGGCAGCGCCGCACGTCGTCGGCCAGATCCGCGCCGACCTTCAGCTTGATCTGGCCGAAGCCGGCCGCGACCGCCTCGTGCGCCAGCCGGGTCAGCTTCTCGTCGGAGTAGCCGAGCCAGCCCGGCGAGGTCGTGTAGGCGGGATAGCCTTCGGCGCGCAGCAGCGCCTCCCGCTCGGCCGCCCCGTTCTTGCCGCGCCTGAGCAGGTCCAGCGCTTCCTCGGCGGTCAGAGCGTCGGTGAGGTAGCGGAAGTCGACCTGCGAGACCAGCCGCTCGGGGTCCGCGTCGGCCAGCAGCTTCCACAGCGGCACGCCGGCGCGCTTGGCCGCCAGGTCCCAGATCGCGTTGACGACCGCGCCTATCGCCATGTGCATGACGCCCTTCTCGGGCCCCAGCCACCGCAGCTGGCTGTCGCCGATCAGGGCCCGGTTGACGATGCCCGGGTCCGCGCAGACCTCGTCCACGTCCAGCCCGACGACGTGCTCGCGCAGCGCCTGGATCGCCGCCACCTGCACGTCGTTGCCGCGTCCGATGGTGAAGGTGAAGCCGTGGCCGCTCAGGCCGTCCTCGGCGTCCGTGCGCAGGATCAGGTACGCCGCGGAGTAATCAGGGTCCGGATTCATCGCGTCGGAGCCGTCGAGCTCGCGCGAGGTCGGGAAGCGCACGTCGAAGGTCTCGACACCGATGATCCGGCTCATGCCTGGACCAGATTCGAGCGCTGCGATCCCAGGCCGTCGATCTCCAGCTCGACCACGTCGCCGGCCCGCAGGTAGGGATGGTCGGCCATGCCGAGCGCCACGCCGGCCGGCGTCCCGGTGTTGATGACGTCCCCCGGCTCCAGCACCATGTGCTGGGACAGGTAGTGGATCACCTCGGCCACCCCGAAGATCATGTTCTCGGTGTCGCCGTTCTGCCGCTGCTCGCCGTTGACCGTCAGGCGCAGGCCCAGCTTCTGGAAGTCGCCGGCCTCGTCGGCGGTCACCAGATACGGCCCCAGCGGGTTGAACGTCTCGCACGACTTGCCCAGGTCCCACTGCCCCGAGCGCTCCAGCTGGAACTCGCGCTCGGAGACGTCGTTGCTGACCGCGAAGCCGCCGACGACGCCGAGCGCCGCCTCGTACGAGTCCAGGTAGCGGGCCCGCGCACCGATCACGACGGCCAGCTCCACCTCCCAGTCGGTCTTCACCGAGCCGCGCGGGATGAGGATGTCGTCGTTCGGGCCGACGACCGTATAAGGGTCCTTCATGAAGACCACCGGCCGCGGCGGGATCGCGGCGCCGGTCTCCTCGGCGTGGTCGCGGTAGTTCAGCCCGATGCACACCACCTTGCCCGGGCGCGCGACGGCCGCGCCGACGCGCAGTCCCGCCACCTCGGCGGCCGGGATCTCGGGCAGCGTGCCGGCCTCGGCCGCGGCGCGGACCGCGTCCGCACCCCGCTCCAGCCAGAACGCGCGGTCCAGGTCGCCGATGACACCGGTCAGGTCGAAGTGGCGGCCGTCGGCGGCGAGCAGCACGGGGCGCTCGCGGCCGGGCTCGCCCAAGCGGAGGAGTCTCACGCTCCGGGACTCTAGGCAAACATCGGATCTATCGTCAAGGGAATCAAGATCCTTCTCGTTCCCCGGACCGGGTTCGGCCTGCCAATTCCCCGAGTTGATCTAGTAAAACGACGTAACGATTGCGTTCCACAGTCTTTACAGGCCCTGATCCGGCGGCTATACATCGGATGACTGAACGGCACGTGATACAGACCACACCCCTCCCCCGCACACCCTCACCAGCGAGGACGACATGAGGCTGCACCGTACGTCGAGAACAGTTCTGGCCCTCACGGCCGTCGCGGCGCTCGGCCTGAGCGCCACCGCCTGCGGGCGCGGCGGCTCCAAGTCGGCCTCCGGCGGCAAGAAGATAGGCATCGACTTCCCCAGGTCGGACTCCGACTTCTGGAACAGCTACGCCAAGTACGTGAACGCGGACGTCAAATCGGGCTCCGTCAACGCCCTCCCCGCCACGAACTCCAACAACCAGACCGATGTCCTGGTCTCCAACGTCTCCACGCTCACCGGCCAGGGCGCCAAGGTCATCCTGATGGCCCCGCAGGACACCGGCGCGATCGCCAGCACCCTGGAGGACCTGGCGAGCAAGCACATCCCGGTGGTCAGCGTCGACACCCGCCCGGACAAGGGGCAGGTGTACATGGTCGTGCGCGCCGACAACAAGGCCTACGGCACCAAGGCCTGCCAGTTCCTGGGCGACAAGCTCAAGGGCACCGGCACCGTCGTGGAGTTCGAGGGCGACCTCACCTCGATCAACGGCCGCGACCGCTCCCAGGCCTTCGGCGACTGCATGAAGCAGAACTACCCCAACATCAAGGTCGAGGCCGAGCCGACGAACTGGGTCGGCGACACCGCCGCCGCCAAGCTCCAGGACGCCCTGAACGCCGGCACCGTCAACGGCATCTACATGCAGGCCGGCGGCGTGTTCCTGGCCCCGACCCTGTCGCTGCTGAAGCAGAAGAACCTGCTGGTGCCGCCGACCGACCCCAAGCACATCTTCATCATCTCCAACGACGGCATCCCGGCCGAGTTCCAGGCCATCAAGGCCGGACAGATCGATGCCACGATCTCCCAGCCGGCGGACCTCTACGCCAAGTACGGGCTCTTCTACGCCCAGGCCGCCGCCGAGGGCAAGACCTTCTCCCCCGGCCCGACCGACCACGGCTCCACCATCATCCAGCTGCCGAACGGCCTGGAGGACCAGCTGCCGGCACCGCTGGTGACCGCCGCCAACGTCGACGATCCCTCCTTGTGGGGCAACCAGGTTGGCAAGTGATCAAGCAATGACGACGCACGACCTGAGGGCGGCCGGGAGCACCGGCCGCCCCGTCGCCACGGCGATCGCCGTGTCCAAGAGCTTCGGCGCCACCCGCGCGCTGATCGACGTCGACATCGCCGTGGCCCCGGGCGAGGCGCACGCGCTCGTCGGGCGCAACGGCGCCGGCAAGTCCACGCTGGTGTCGCTGCTGACCGGGCTGGCCCGGCCGGACGGCGGGCGGATCCTGTTCGACGGCGAGGCCGCGCCGCAGCTGTCCGACCGCGCGGCCTGGCAGGCGCGGGTTGCCTGTGTGTATCAGAAGTCGACCATCATCCCGACGCTGTCGGTGGCCGAGAACCTGTTCCTGAACCGGCAGTCCGACGGGCTGCGCCGGATCAGCTGGAAGGCGCTGCGCGGCCGGGCGGCCGATCTGCTGGCCGAGTACGAGATCGACGTGGACCCGGCCGCGGCCGCCTCGACGCTGGCCGTGGACCAGCGGCAGGTGCTGGAGATCGCCCGCGCGCTGTCGTTCGGGGCGAAGTTCATCATCCTGGACGAGCCCACCGCGCAACTGGACGGCGCGAAGATCGCAGGGCTCTTCGACCGGCTGCGGCGGCTGCAGGAATCAGGCGTCGCGTTCCTGTTCATCTCACACCATCTGTCCGAGGTGTACGAGGTCTGCCAGACCGTCACGGTCTACCGCGACGCCCGGCACATCCTCACCGCGCCGGTCGCCGGCCTGGACAAGGACCAGCTGATCGAGGCGATGACCGGCGAGGACCGCTCGGAGCGGGCCCGGTTCGAGGTCGCCGCCTACTCCCCGCCGGCCGAGACGTCGACGCCGGCCCTGAGTATCAGGGATCTGACTCTCGCCGGCGTCTACGAGGACTTCTCGGTCACCGTCGGCGCGGGCGAGATCGTCGGCCTGGCCGGCGCGGGCGGGTCCGGCGTGGTGGCGCTCGGCGAGACCGTCGCCGGGCTGCACCGGCCGAGCGCCGGGACCGTGACGGTCGCCGGGCGGCAGGTGCGGACCGGCAGCGTGCCGGACGCGCTGCGAGCCGGGCTCGGCTTCGTCCCGGAGGACCGGCACGCGCAGGGCGTGGTCCCGATGCGGCCGATCGCGGAGAACATCACCCTCACCGCCACCGACCGCCTGGGCCGTCACGGCTTCTTCACCGGCGACTCGCTGCGCCGCGCCGGCACCGCGCTGATGGAGCGGCTGGACGTCAAGGCCGAGGGACCGGACCAGCCGGTCGGCGCGCTGTCCGGCGGCAACCAGCAGAAGGTGGTGATGGGCCGCGCGCTGGCCCACTCGCCGAAGGCGCTGGTGCTGATCCGGCCGACCGCCGGGGTGGACGTGAAGTCCAAGGAGTCGCTGCTGGGCACCGTGCGCCAGGCGGCCGACGAGGGCTGCGGCGCGCTGCTGGTCTCCGACGAGCTGGACGACCTGCGGATCGCGCACCGCGTGCTGGTCATGTTCAAGGGCGCGGTGGTCGCGGAGTTCCCGGCCGGCTGGACCGACGCCGACCTCGTCGCGGCCGTCGAGGGCCTGGGTGGGATCGATCAGAGGATGGGGAAGGAAGGTTCCGGCCATGAGTGAGGCCACGACGATGCCCGACGCGGCCGAGACCGTCCCGGCCGGCCGCGCGGCCCGCTTCAGCCGCCCGAGCACCCGCTGGCTGCGCGAGTTCTCGCTGCTGCCGGCGATGGCACTGCTGATCCTGATCGGCTTCATCGAGTCCCCGGACTTCCTGACCGGCGACAACTTCCTGGCGATGCTCCAGCAGTCGACCGAGCTCAGCGTCCTGGTCCTGGCCGAGGCGCTGATCCTGATCAGCGGCCGCATGGACCTGTCGCTGGAGTCGACGGTGACCCTGGCCCCGGTGATCGCGCTGTGGCTGGTGCTGCCGACGTCCGGGAACCGCTTCAACGGCCTGGGCCTGGGCGCGGCGTGGCTGGCGATCCCGGCGTGCCTGCTGGTCGGGGCCGCGGTCGGGGCGGTGAACGGCTTCCTGATCCTGAAGATGAACCTGAACGGCTTCGTCGTCACCCTCGGGATGCTGACCATGCTGCACGGCCTGGTGATCGTGATCGACGGCGGCCAGACCATCTTCACGCTGCCCGGCTCCTTCGCCTACCTCGGCCACACCGAATGGGGCGGCCTGCCGGCCTCGGTCTGGGTCTGCGGCGTCTTGTTCGCCGTCGGCATCGCCGCCCTGGGCTGGTACCGCCACGGCCGCGCCCTGTACGCGATCGGCGGCAACCCGGCCGCCGCCAAGGCCGCGGGCATCCGCGTGGAGCGCACGGTGTGGATCGTCCTGATCATCGGCTCAATGCTCGCCGCCTTCGCCGGCATGCTCTACACCGGCCGGCTGGGCTCCGCCTCGGCCAGCGCGGGCACCGGCAAGATCTTCGAGGTGTTCGCCGCCACCGTGATCGGCGGCGTGAGCATGAACGGCGGCCGCGGCTCGCTGTTCGGGGCGCTCACCGGCGTGCTGACGCTGAAGCTGATCGAGAACGTGCTGACGTTCGGGCACGTGTCGGCGCAGGACATCGAGTTCTTCAACGGCGTGGTGATCCTGGTGGCGCTGATCGTCTCGCGCTACACCTCGGGCGCCGCGCAGGACTAGGCGAGGCGGTCGGGTTCTGGTTCTGGTTCTGGTTGCTGTGCTGCTTCCGGTTCCGCCAGGACCAGGATCCGGCCGCTTTCCGCGGTGACCGGCGTGACCGGCGTGCCCGCGGGGTGGGAAGCGCAGGCGCTGCCGACACCACTCTGCCGACCTGCGGCGCCCGCCGGCGGAACCGCCCACGTCAGCCCCCTTGCGTCGACCGCTTCTCGCTCAACGTGTTCCGCAGCCACTGCTCGATGCTGACGATGTGGATCGTCGCCCACGCCCGCGCGCCCTCGGAGTCCCGCTCGGCCAGCGCGTCCAGGATCGCGGTGTGCTCCATGAGCGTCCGGGTCAGCGCCCCCTCCTGCGTCAGCCCGCGCCAGACCCGCGCCCGCGTGGTCGGCCCCGACAGGCTGTCCAGCAGCGACCCCAGCACCACGTTGCGCGAGCACGCCGCGATCCGGCTGTGGAACTCCAGGTCGTTGCGCACCAGGTCCTCCACCGTCGGGGCGTTGCCGATCAGCGCCAGATGCGCACGCAGGTCGGCCACCTCCTCGTCGGTGATCCGCTGCGCGGCCATGGCGGTGGCGGCCGGCTCCAGGATCCGGCGGACCTCCAGGAACTCCAGGACGGTGTCGTCCCGGTGGAAGTCCACCACGAAGCTCATCGCCTCCAGCAGCCGCGCCGGCTCCAGGCTGGTGACGTAGGTACCGTCGCCCTGGCGGACGTCCAGCACGTGGATCAGCGACAGCGCCCGGACCGCCTCCCGCAGCGAACTGCGGGAAAGCCCCAGCTCAGCGGCAAGGTCGGCCTCCTTGGGCAGGCGATCGCCGGGCCGCAGCCGGCCCTTGATGATCATCTCTTTGATCTTCTCGATCGCCTCGTCGGTCACCGCCATGCGGTCATTGTGCCAGCGCCGGAGCCGGACGGCGTGGTGGCCCGAACACATGAGCGCCAGCGCCCCTTACCGCGAACTGACACACCCCCCGCCAAGATCGGCACCGTGGACGTGTCGTTGCTGGACGGCTGGCTGCCCTGGGCCCTGCGGGTGCTCACCGTGGCGCTGGTCGTCGTCACGATCGGACGCAGGCGGCTGAGGGACCGGGTGTTCCTCCTCATGCTCCTGCCGATCGTGTTCGGGGGAGCTGTTCTGTTCGGCGTGCTGTGCGCGGTGCTGGTGCGAACGGCGCTGGGGGTCTCCGATCCCCTGCCGTTCGGGCTCTGGTTGTGGCTCGCGGTGTTCGCGCTGGCGGTCGGGCTGGCGGTGGTGTGCTGGCGCGGGTCGCGGTGGTGGCAGCGGACGGCCGCGCCGTTGGCGATGCTGCTGGCGCTGCTCACCGCCGGCGATGCGCTGGACATCAGTCTCGGCTACTACCCGACGCTGGCGGACATGTACGGCGAGCTGACCAACCAGGCGCTGCCGCAGCAGGTCAGCCTGGCGCAGCTGGGCAGCATCCACGGCAACACCAGGACCGGCCGGATCGTCGAGGTGGACATCCCGGACACCGCCAGCGGCTTCCAGCACCGCAGCGAGTACGTCTACCTCCCGCCGGCCTGGTTCCGCTCCACGCACCGCCCCAAGCTGCCGGTGGTGGAGATGATCGGCGGGGAGTTCGCCGAGCCGGACAACTGGATCCGCGCCGGCAACGCCATCAAGACCGCCGACGCCTACGCCGCCGCGCACCATGGCTTCGCGCCCGTGATGGTGTTCGTCGACGCCTCCGGCGGCTTCAAGGTGGACACCGAGTGCGTGAACGGCCCCGCCGGCCACGCCATGGACCACCTGGTGAAGGACATCCCGCCCTACGTCGAGAAGACCTTCGGCACCTCGGCCCTCCCGGCGAAGTGGGCCGTCGCCGGCTGGTCCATGGGCGGCACCTGCGCCATCACCCTGGCCCTGACCCATCCCACGGTCTTCGGCCACTTCCTCGACATCAGCGGCGACCTGGGCCCGAACAAGGGCGGCAAGAACTCCACCATCGCCACCCTGTACGGCGGCGACGCGGCCGAGTACGCCGCCGACGACCCGCTCACCATCCTGAACAAGCGCAAGAAGTGGCCCAAGAGCTTCTCCGGCATGTTCGCGGTCGGCAACCAGGAGACGGCGCAGCCCAAGCACGCCCAGCAACTGTCCGCGGCCCTGAAGAAGGACCACGTCCCGAACCAGATCTGGACCGGGTCCGGGAAGCACTCGTGGACGTTCGCCCAGGCGGCTTTCGTGCAGGAGCTGCCGTGGCTGGCCAAGGCGATCCAGGTGCCGGGAGCGAAGTAGCAGTAGCAGGACGCGTGTACCGGGTCTATTCTGCGATCGCCGTCGATCAGTCGCGCAGGGATTCCGGGGGACGCAATGGTGCAGCTGTACGGGACGACAGATCAGAGCACGCTGCCGGACAGCATCGCCAAGGCGGACAAGCTGATGCTGGCCGGTGCGGCGCTGGCCGTGGTGCAGGGGCTCGTCGCGGCCATCGGCGATCTCCACCGGCCCGTGAACGCCGCCTTCAGCCTCCTCAGCGGCGTGATCGTCGGCGCGGTCTGGTGGTGGGTCGCGAAAGCCTGCGCGGAGGGCCGGGGCGGAGCCCGCCTCCTGGCGACCGTCTTCTTCGCCCTGTCCACGCTCGGCATCTCGAGCACGCTCAACGGCCTGTACCACTTCGTCACCGCGGCGCTCACCGTCCTGGACGTCCTGAGCTGGCTCGTCGGCCTGGGTGTGGTCCTCCTGCTGTGGCAGCGCGACTCCAGCGCCTTCTTCGAATCGCGGCGCCGTTTCCCGCGCTGAGGCGAGGGCGGTTAAGGCGTCTGCGTCACCGCCGCGACCTCCGCGGTCACCTCCACGGCGTCCGTAGCCGACGCGCCGGTCACGATCCACCGGTCGGTACGGATCCGCGCCCCGAGCGCGATCAGCCGCGCCAGCATGAACACCCCGAGCGCCCACCACAGGCCGATCAGTCCCTGGTCCAGGTGGTACGAACCGAGGGCGGCGGCCAGGTAGGCACCGGTGGTCCCGATGCCGGCCCAGGCCAGGAACCGGCCGTCGCCGGCCCCGATGAGGATGCCGTCGAGCACGAACACCGGTGCCGCGATCGGCAGGAACAGCGCCTCCAGCAGCAGGACGTCCTCCAGCAGGTTCCGCACCGCCTGGTCGTCGGTGAACAGCGGGATGAACGCCTGCCGCGTCGCCAGCACCAGCAGGGCGAGCACGACGCCGACCACCACGCCCCACTCGATCGTCCGCCGATTGGCGCGCCGCGCGCCGGCCACGTCCGAGGCCCCGAGCAGCTGCGAGATCCACGCCTGTCCGGCGATGGCGAGCGCGTCCAGCACCAGCCCGAGGAAGCCCCACAGCGACCACGCGACCTGTTGCGCCGCCAGCGCCTCAGTCCCATAGCGCGCGGCGAGGATCGTCCCGGCCAGGAGCGCGATGCGCAGCAGTATCGTGCGGATCAGCAACGGGATCGAGGCGGTCGCGGCCTGCTTGATCCCCTCGCGGTCCGGTCGTAGTGGCGCCTCGTACTTGCGCGCCGCCTTATAGACGACCACCGCATAAGCGGTCGCCATCCCGTACTGCGTGAGCACCGTCCCTGTCGCCGAACCGGCGATCCCCATCCCCACCGGATAGACCAGCACCAGGTTCAGCACCACGTTCATCCCGGCGCCGGTCGCCGCCACTACAAGTGTCGTGCGGATGTCCTGCAGACCTCGCAGGACTCCCGTGGAGGCCAGTACCAGGAGCATCGCGGGCTGCCCGATAGAGGCGATCCGCAAGTACGTCACGCCATAGGGCACCGCCTCGTGCGACGCCCCGAACAACCGCACCAGCGGCGCCGCGAACACGATCCCGGCCAGTCCCAACACCACGCCGAGGATCACACCGAGCCACATCCCGTCCACGCCCTGCCGCACCGCCCCCGGCAGGTCCCCGGCGCCGATCCGCCGCCCGACCGCGGCCGTCGTCCCGTAGGCGAGGAACACGCACAGGTACGTCAGCGTCGCCAACAGCGCGCTCGCCGCCGCCAGCCCGGCCAGCTGCGGCGTCCCCAGGTGCCCGACGATCGCCGAGTCGGCGAGCAGGAACAGCGGCTCGGCGACCAGGTTCCCCAAAGCCGGCAGCGCCAGCTTCAGCAGCCGCGCGTCCTCGGCCGTCGGGCACAAGCTGTGCACGGACGTCATCGGCGGTCCCCGGTCGGCGAGGTGGTGGACGGGAAAACAAGCGCGCGTCACAGGCGAAGCGCCGCCACGAATATTACCGCCCAGGATCGGCCCCCAGCAGGAGGCGCCGTGGAAAACTGATCGCATGACCGTCGAGGACATCCGCTACCGCATCCCCGCCGAGCGCGCCGCCGAGTTCGAGGCCGCCTACGCCGACGCGGCCAAGGCCCTGGCCGCCACTCCGGAATGCGTTGGTTACGAGCTGATCCGCGGTATCGACGAACCGGACCAGTACGTCTTCCGCGCCACCTGGAACGCGCCGAAGCCGCATGCCCGTACGACCCAGAGCGAGGACTACCTCCAGGGCTACGAAGGCGACATCACCGACCGGCGCACCTACGAGCCGACGGCCGTCCGGGGCGACGGCGGCGCGGTCCCCACGCTGTACGAATGGCTCGGCGGCGCGGATGCTCTGCTGCGCCTGACCGAGGCCTTCTACCGCGAGGTCCTCAAGGACGACCTGCTCCACCCGCTGTTCGCCGGCATGGACCCCGAACACCCTCAGCACGTCGCGGTCTGGCTCGGCGAGGTCTTCGGCGGTCCGAGCGACTACACCGGCTCGCATGGCGGCTACCGCCACATGATCCGGCAGCACCTCGGCCGCGGCATCCAGGAGAAGCAGCGCCGGCGCTGGGTCAGCCTCCTGATGGACGCCGCCGACGAGGTCGGCCTCCCGGACGACCCGGAGTTCCGCGCGGCCTTCACGAGCTACATCGAGTGGGGCACCCGGCTGGCCGTCATCAACTCGCGGCCCGGTGTGAAGGAGTACGACGCCCCAATGCCGAAGTGGCATTGGGGCGGGCACCCTCCGTACCGCGGATGAGGTCTACTTCACGAACGTGATCGGGTACTGCGACGCGCCACGGCCGTCCAGCAGGTGGTCGTCGCAGCCCTTCAGGAACCGTTCGAAGAACGAGTCCACCAGCGCGCGGTCGGCCGCCACCGCCTTGGCCGGGTCGACCGTCCCGTTGTCGTAGGCCAGCGTCGAGGCCGGGATCCGGTCGGCCAGCTGCGCCAGCAGGGGCTCGGCATCGGTGAACGACTGGTGCTGCGAGTCGTTCAGCGTGATGTCCGCCTTCCACCCCTTCTGGTGCTGCCAGAACGACGCCCACGACGGCTCGACGTGGATGCTGCTGGGATAGCGGCCGGTGCTGCCCATCAGCAGGAGCGGCTGCTTCAGCCCGTGCAGCGCGACCTGGCTCAGGTGGGTGCCGTCGGCGTTCTCGGTGAACTCCATGGTGCCGTCCAGGTTGACGCCGGCCTTGACCCGCGGATCGTTGTACATCGTCTCGGCCGCCTCGAACCCGCCGGCGGAGTGTCCGAACATCCCGATGTCGGTCAGGTTCATGCCGGCGGTCAGCCGGTGCGGCAGGCTCGACAGGCGGTTCAGCACGAGCTGAGTGTCGGCCAGGCGGACGTCCATCACCTTGGTGAGCAAGACCGTCGCCGCCGCCTGGTCGTTCCCGACCTGGTTGAAGGCCGCCAGCAGCGGCCCGTTGCCGACCACGTGGCCGTCGGGGAACTCCGTGGCCGGCGCCTCCCCGGTGTGGTCGATGGTGACAACCACATAGCCCTGCGAAGCCAGGTTCTCGACCAGGGTCACGTTCGAGTCCCGCGGGTCCCCGGCGCCGGGCGAGTACAGGACGACCGGGAAGCGGCCCGGCGCCATGGCGGCGTTCCGCACCGAGTGCGTCTTGGTCGCGGCCCAGTTCACCAGACCAGTGGGCAGGCTGTTGCCGTCGTCGAGCGAGGCACCGATCGCGGCGGCCGCGGCGGCGGGGTACTGGTTCGTGAACGGCTTGCCGGCGGTGTGCACCGCCGGGTAGAAGACGCTGATCATCAGCTCGCGGTAGGGCTGGTTCGGCACCCACGGGTCCGCGCGCTCGTCGTCGACGAGCCGGAAGGTCGACTCGCCGGTGGCGTAGCGGCCCTGGGGCGCGGGAAGCGTGAGCGTCCGGCCGTTCGCAGGGTTCGATGACGCGGACCAAGCCGGCGCGGTTGCCGATGCCGTTGCCGAGCCCGAGGCCGTTGCCAAGGCCGGAACCGCGGTCGAGAGAACGAGACCGGAAACGGCGACCCCGGCCAGAGAAGCGGCGAGGAGACGAGAGCTGCGCATGGGAGTTCCTTCTGATGCGGCGTTGCGTTGTTCGGACACCTCGATCCTCGCAACGCACGCACCTCACGAACCACCGCGCTACCAGGCGTTTCAGCGCTCGTGAAGGCCGAACCGCCATAGGGCGGATAACCGCCCTATGACAGCGTTCGTACTAGCGCGTCAGCCGGACGTGACGCACGCGCTCGCCTTGTTGGACCACAGGCCCTGCACGTCGAAGGTGCCGGTCGACAGGGTTTCGTAGGCGTCCAGGTTCTCGCACTCGTCGCCGACCTCGCCGCCGCTGGAGTTGTACCAACCGGTGGTCGGCCAGAAGTCGGTGACGGTCTCGGCGTACTCGTGCGTCTCGGTGGACTCGATGCCGGAGAGCATGCGGCCGTCCGTCAGCGTGGTGCAGGCGCCCGCGCCGAGGTCGGGGACGTACGGGAGGTTGGTGTAGGCGAGCGTCCCGTAGCCGGACGTGGTCTTGTCGTGCCAGGCGCAGAAGCTGCCGTGCGGACCGAAGCCGTCCGGGTGCGTCCCGGTCGGTGACACGACCACGTACTGGGCGTTCAGATTCGGGGTCTGAGTCGTGTTGCCGAAGTGCGCGGCGGCACTGGCCGCCTCGGCCGCCAGCTGCGTCTTGGTGGCCTTCCTCGGCGCCGCCGCCGCGCTGTCGAACCAGACACCGGCCAGCGGCGAGGAGGCCGGGTGGTTCACGAACGTCGCGCCGGCCGGGCAGGCCGTGGTGCCGGCCGGAGCGTTCTCGCAGTACTGGGTGAGGATCGTGCCCCAGGTGTCGGACGCGCCGTACAGGCCCTTGAACATGGCCTGCAGGTCCGGGGCGACACCGGCCGGGTCACTGGACCACTGGCTGCCCCAGAAGACCAGGTAGACCTGCGGGTTCGGGGACACCACGCCCTGGGTGCCGTTGGTCTGCAACGAGAGTTGGCCGACGCCCCCGGCCTTGCCGGCCGCGAGGGCCGCAGAGCTCGGATGAAGCCGCTTGGCGTGCGCCGACGCGGCGACCGTGGGTGCGGGCGCGGCGGCGATGGTGGCGAGGGCGGCCGCTGCCAGGGCGGCGATGCGGAGGTAGCGCATCAGACTCCTTCTGGACGACGAGAGGACCGTGGTCGGCCCAGAAAGAAGGCGCCGCGACGGCGTCGGCCGTTACTGCTTCGCCCTCGCCGCGGCCGCCCTCGCCGCGCTCGCCGCCCCAGAAGCCTCGTCCACTCCCGTCAGCCGATCCCGTCAGCCGACGCCGTCAGCCGATCCCGATCCCGATCCCGTTCAGCATCGCCTTGATCGCCGGCCCCGCCTTGACGTCCCCGAACCCGCCGTTCAGCACCACGCAGGCCACCGCGATGTCGTGCTGCGGATCCATCGCGATCATCCAGCTGTCCGGGTCCTCGTTCTGGCGCTCGGCCGTCCCGGTCTTCGCGCCGAGCGTCGGGCTGATGCCGCGCAGCGAGGTGGCGGTGCCCTCCGTGATGACCCCGCGCATCAGGGTCTTGAGCTCGGTGTCGACCGTGGCCGGCAACGGCGTCGCCGCCGCCTGACTCTGCCCCGGCACCAGGATCGGCTGTTTGAAGGTGCCACTGGCCACGGTCGCGGCGACCGAGGCCATCGTCAGCGGGCACATCGTGATGTCGCCCTGGCCGAAGGTCTCGGCGGCGAAGCGCTCCTGGCCGTCGGCCGCGGGGACCTGCTCGTTGCCCGCCGTGCAGTACGTCGCCGAGCCCAGTCCCATGTCCCACGGCTGGTTCAGGCCGAACTGCGTCTTCGCCTCGTTCTCCAGCGCGGACAAGCCCGACAGCCGGTTGCGCAGTCCGACGTAGGAGGTGTTGCAGGACTGCTCGAAGGCGTCGGTCAGGGTCGCGTTCGGGTAGCCGTTCTTCAGGCCCTCGTCGTTGTGGTAGGTCTGCGACCCGACCGTCGAGGTCGGCGGACACGGCGCCGGGTCCGAAGGCTTCAGACCGGTCTGGAGCAGAGCCGCGGTGGTGATGGTCTTGAACGTCGAGCCCGGCGCGCGCAGCGCGTGATACGCCAGGCCCGCCGTGGTCTGGGAGTTGCCGGCCATCGCCAGGACGCCGCCGGTGCTCGGCTTGATGACCACCATGCCGGAGTTCGGGTACGCGCTCAGCGCCTTCTCGGCCGCGGTCTGGACGCGAGCGTCGAGCGTGGAAGAGATCTGCGACGTGGCGCCGCTCGGCGCCGTGCCGAGCGCGACCGGCGTGCTCCCGGCGATCGGCGCGCCGGTGTTCGCGTCGACGAAGGTGATCTGGAGCGCGGTCGGCGCCGCGCCGCCGGGCTGCTTGGCGGTCGCCAGCCGCGAGAGCACGGTCACCAGACCGGGATGCGCCGACGCCAGGAGCGGCTGGCCGGTGTCGTCGACGACGGTCGCGGGCGGCGGGGTCGCGGTGAGGTTCGCCTGCGCGCCGAGTTGCGGATGGATGACGGCCGAGGACCAGTGGACCAGGAGGCTGTTCGCGTTCCCCGCCGCCGGGGCCACGGCGAGGGTGGAGTTGTAGCTCCACTGCAACCCTCCGTCGAAGGAATCCACGACGCTGAAGGTGTAGCGGGTCGCCGAGTCCGGCGAAGCACCGGTCGCAGGGACCTGTGATCCGAGAATGAGCTGGGCGGACTTGGGATTCAGCGACTTCATCACCGCCTGCAACCGCGGCCCGGCAGCCGCCGCGTTGTCGGTGAGCGAGCCGGCCTTGGTGTAGTCCCCCGATGCCCACGCCGCCAAGAAGTCCTTCGCCACCGCGTCCGGCGTCGCGGGGGCGGCGTCCGACGACGTCGCCGCCGAGCCGCCCGGCCCGCCCGGGCCCCTCAGACCATTCTTCGCCGTCGGCTCGGTGCCGTGGTCGGACCGCAGCCAGAGAGCCACGGAAGCGGCCGCCACCGCCGCGACTGTGACGATCGCCGCGGTGACCGTCCGTGTAGTGCGGTTTCCCTGCCGTTGCTTGCCTGCCATAGCTCGCAAGGAAAGCGCGCCCGTCACGACTCTGTCCAAGAGTCGTATGGGAAACACATCCATAGTGATGTGGCTATGATCCGATGTCATGGACCTCTTGGCGCACCTCCGCTACTTCCGCGTGGTCGCTGAGGAACAGCACTTCGGGCGGGCCGCGATCCGCCTGCGGCTCGCGCAGCCGTCGCTGTCGCAACGGATCCAGCGCCTGGAGCGCGAATTCGGGGTGCGGTTGTTCGACCGGGGCCGCGGCGGCGCGGTGCTGACCCCGGCCGGGCGTCTGGTGCTGGCGCAGAGCGAGGCCGTTCTCGACGCCGCCGACCGGCTGCGCTCGGTGGTCGGGCGGTTGCAGGACGGTGAGATGGGGACCTTGCGCGCGGCGGTGCCGCCGCACCTCGGCGGGGCAGCGGTGGCGGCACTGCTGACCGCGTTCCAGGAGCGCAGCCCCGGCGGCGAGCTCGATCTCCGCGAGCTCGCCACCGCCGAGCAGACCGCGGAGCTGGCGGCCGGCACGCTGGACGCCGGGATCGTGCGGCATCCCTGTCCGGCCGGCGGCCTGGCGTTCGGGCCGATCCTGCACCAGCCCCTCGGCGTGCTGCTGCGCGACGACGACCCGCTTGCCGCGGATCCGGACGTCGATCTCAGGACCCTGAGTGGCCGCGCCCTGGCCATGCCGCCGCGCGCGAACAGCCCGGCACTGCACGACGAGACGGTGACCGCCTGCGCGCGCCACGGTTTCACGCCGACCACGATCCGCGACGTCGAAGGCCTGGACTTCACCCGCGCCCTCATCATGGCCGGAGCAGACCTGATCGCCCTGATACCCGCCCCGCCGCCCGAACCAGGCACCGCCTGGCGTCCGCTGACCGGCCATCCCCTGTCCTGGCGCACCTCCACGTCCTGGCGCGCGGGCCACGACGGCCCGGCCGTGCGCGTGTTCGCGGAGGCCGCCGACGCCGCGTTGCGCACGCACGCCGGCATGTACGCGGCACCGGCCGAACGTCCGCGCACCACCCGACCGGAGACGGAGTTCGCGCTGTGACCGAATCCCCCTCCCCTTCGACCGCCTCCGTGTCGACCGCCTCCGTGTCGACCGCCGCCACCCGCCGCGCCGCGGCCCGCATCAACGCGGCCTTCGCCGACGCCGGCGTGACCGGCCGGCTGCACGCCCTCGACATCGATTCCGGAGCCTCGATCTCGGTCGCGGCCACGCAGCCCGTCCCGACCAGCAGCCTCCACAAGGTGTGCCTCCTGGCGGCCCTCTACCGCGAAGACGCCGCCGGACGCCTCGATCGCACCCGCCAGATCGACGTCTCCGCCGCCGAGCGCACCCCGGGCCTGTCCGGCCTGGCCGTGATGCGCGACGCCGTCCGGCTCTCCCTTCGCGACCTCGCCACCCTCGTCGTCGCGGTCAGCGACAACGCCGCCGCGGACGTCCTGTGGCGCGAGATCGGGTTCGACACCGTCAACCGCACCATGGCCGATCTCGGCCTGCCCGACACGATCGCCGTCCACGACATGGCGGCCATCAGGGACGCGCTCCTGGCCACCCCGAACCTCGCCGACCCCGCGGCGTTGGCCGATGTCAGCGTCCTGAATCCGGAGCTGACCAACCGCTCCACGCCGCGCCAACTGGCCGAGCTGTTCGCCGCCATATGGCGCGACGAGGTCTGCACCGGCGAGCTCGCCGGGGAACTGCGCTCCGTGCTCGGCGTGCAGGCCTGGACCCATCGCCTGTCGTCGGGCTTCCCCTTCGACGACGTCCGGGTCAGCGGCAAGACCGCCACGCTCCCCACGATCCGCGCCGAAGCCGGCGTCATCGAGTACCCCGACGGCGGGCGCTACGCCGTGGCCGTCTTCACCCGCGCCGCCTCGACCGCCGCGGTCCTGCCCGCCGCCGACGCCGTCATCGGCACCGCCGGGCGCATCGCGGTGGACGCGTTGCGGTCGCACTGAAAGCTGCCAAAGGAACAAATGCATCACAAGGATCTGCTTATGGTTTTCAGTGCATTTACGGACACGCGCCCGGCCTCCTGAAAACGCCGCACCCCAGGTTGCGGCAAAACGAATTGTTAGGAACCTTGACAGACCTCTGGTCTAGTCCAATGATGTCCTCCAGGGCGGCCGCCTCTTTCAAGATCCAGTCCTGATCAACGCCCTTCCATCCGGGAGCATCATGAAACGGACAGGCCGTCATCTCCGCGTGCTCGCAACAGCCGCGGCGACACTGGCCGCGAGCACCGGCGCCTTCCTGGCGTCGACAGCCGCGGGCCATGCCGCCACGGCGACGCCGGCCGCGTCGACCGGCACCCCCATCCCGGCGCACGTGTTCGCGCCGTATTTCGAGGCCTATAACGGCGACAACCCGGCGACCCTGAGCCAGCAGTCCGGCGCCAAATACCTGACGATGGCGTTCATCCAGGCCGCCACCAAGGGTTCGTGCACGGTCTACTGGGACGGCGACACCTCGACGCCGATCTCGTCGTCCACCTTCGGGTCCTCGATCTCCACGATCCGGGCCGGCGGCGGCGACGTCATCCCGTCGTTCGGCGGGTACACCGCCGACAACCAGGGCACCGAGATCGCCGACAGCTGCACCAATGTGAGCTCGATCGCCGCGGCGTACGAGAACGTCATCACCACGTACAACGTCACCCGGCTCGACCTGGACACCGAGGACAACTCGCTGACCAACACGGCGGGCATCGACCGCCGCAACAAGGCCATCAAGATGGTCGAGGACTGGGCCGGGACAGTAGGCCGCACCGTCCAGTTCAGCTACACGCTGCCCACGACCACCAGCGGCCTGGCCTCCTCGGGCCTGGCGGTGCTGAAGAACGCGGTCACCAACAACGCGCGCATCGACGTCGTCAACATCATGACCTTCGACTACTACGACGGCGCGACGCACGAGATGGCGAACGACACCAAGACCGCCGCCACCGGCCTTGAGGGTCAGCTCGCCTCGCTCTACCCGGGCAAGTCCGCGGCCCAGCTGTGGTCGATGGTCGGCGTCACCGAGATGCCCGGCATCGACGACTACGGGGCGGCCGAGACGTTCCAGACCTCGGACGCGGCGCCGGTCTTGAACTGGGCCAACTCCCAGGGCATCGCCGAGATCTCGTTCTGGGCCCTGCAGCGCGACAACGGCGGCTGCGTCGGCACCGGCGGCTCGGACACCTGCTCGGGCATCGCGCAGAGCACGTGGTACTTCAGCAACACCTTCGAGCCGTTCACCAGCGGCGGGAGCACGCCTCCGCCGCCGACGAACGACTTCTCCGTGGGCGTCTCGCCGACGTCGGCCTCGCTGGCTCAGGGCGGGACCGCCACGGCGACGGTGTCCACGGCGGTCACGAACGGCAGCGCGCAGAGCGTCGCGCTGACCGCCGGCGGAGCGCCCTCCGGGGCCACCGTCAGCCTCAGCCCCACCTCGGTGACCGCCGGCGGCACGTCGACGCTCACCGTGGCCACGGCCTCGACCACCCCGGCCGGGACGTACCCGATCACCGTCACCGGCACTGCGGCCTCAGGAAGCCACAGCGCCACCTTCACCCTGACCGTCACCGGTCCGGGCGGCGGGGGCGGCGGCGCGGTCGTCAACGGCGGGTTCGAGACCGGGTCGTTCAGCCCGTGGACGTGTCAGAGCACTGACGCAGTCGTGGGCAGCCCGGTGCACTCCGGCTCGCACGCGGCGAAGATCTCGCCGACCGCGAGCGCCACCGGCGAGTGCGACCAGGCGGTCACCGGCCTGACGCCGAACCACGCCTACACGCTCACCGCGTACGTCCAGGGCAACTACGCCTTCATCGGCGTCAGCGGCGGGGCCAGCGGCAGCGCGTGGACCTCGGCGTCGGGCTGGACCAAGCTGTCGGTGCCGTTCACGACCGACGCCACCGGGAACGTGACGGTGTTCGTCCACGGCTGGTACAGCCAGGGCGACGTCTACGCGGACGACTTCGCCATTTCCTGACCGGTTCCCCCTCCTCCCGCGCGGTGTCCCTGCGGACCCGCGGCCCCACAAGGTCCGCGACCGCCGGGGCGCCGCGTCAATCCCGGATAGACGCTAATCACTCGAAGTAAGGAAGTACCAAAGCCGCATATTGCCGACGCAAGAAGGACATTGGTTACGTGGAGGCATGCCGACCGATCCCATGCCGCAGGACCTCGTCCAGGACAGCCAGCTGAGCCTGAGCACCGCCGCCGCCCGCAACCTGGCGACCACCACCAAGACCGTCCCGCAGATGCAGGGCATCACCTCGCGGTGGCTGCTCCGCAAGCTCCCGTTCGTCCAGGTCTCCGGCGGCACCTACCGGGTGAACCGCCGGCTCTCGCACGCGGTCGGGCGCGGCCGGATCGCCTTCGACCAGACCGGCGAGGACCTCAGGGTCCTGCCCCCGACGCTGACCGAGCTGCCGATCCTGCGCGGCCTGGACGACGAGGCGCTGCTGGCGGAGTTGGCCGGCCGCTTCACCCAGCGCCGCTTCGCCGCGGGCGAGCAACTCGCCGAGGCCGGCCGGCCGGTGAGCGAGATCCTGGTGGTCGGCCACGGCAAGGTCGCCAAGGTCGGCACCGGCAAGTACGGCGAGACGACGGCCATCGGCTCCTTCGCCGGCGGCGACCACTTCGGCGACGAGGCGGTGGACGGCGGCGTGGTGGACTCGGTCCCGTGGGCCTACGGAGCCCGCGCCACCACCTCCGGCATCCTGCTCGCGCTGCCGTTGAGCGCGTTCCGGGAACTGCTGGACCGTTCGGAGACGCTGCGCACGCAGATCGCCTCGCACACGGCCCGCCGCGCCAAACCGGTGAACAAGAAGGGCGAGGCGGAGATCTCCCTGGCCGCCGGCCACGAGGGCGAGGCCGACCTGCCGGGCACGTTCGTCGACTACGAGCTCCAGCCCCGCGAGTACCAGCTCTCGGTGGCGCAGACGATCCTGCGCGTCCACTCCCGCGTCGCAGACCTCTACAACGCCCCGATGAACCAGACCGAGCAGCAGCTGCGGCTGACCGTCGAGGCGCTCAAGGAGCGGCAGGAGCACGAGCTGCTGAACAACCCGCGGTTCGGCCTGCTCCACAACGCCGCGAACGAGCAGCGCATCCACACCCACAGCGGCCCGCCCACCCCGGACGACATGGACGAGCTGCTGTCGATGCGCCGCTCCACCAAGTTCTTCCTGGCCCACCCCAAAGCCATCGCCGCCTTCGGCCGCGAGTGCACCAAGCGCGGCGTCTACCCGACCTCCGGCACCGTGGACGGCCACCGCGTCTTCGCCTGGCGCGACGTCCCGATCTATCCCTGCTCGAAGATCCCGGTCACCGGCCACACCACCTCGATCCTGGCCATGCGTACCGGCGAGGACGAGCAGGGCGTGGTCGGCCTGCACCAGGCCGGCCTGCCCGACGAGTTCGAGCCGAGTCTGAACGTCCGCTTCATGGGCATCGACGACAAGGCGGTGATCAGCTATCTCGTGAGCGCCTACTACTCGGCCGCCGTCCTGGTGCCCGACGCGCTCGGCGTGCTCGAGAACGTCGAGCTCGACCGCCCGCGCGGATAGGCGCGGCGCGGGCGGTGTCCTCGGCGGCCCGTGCGGCGGGCCGCCGGGGACGTGCGCGCTCGACGGACAGAGAACTGACAGGGGACGGACAGAGGACGGACAGCGAACAGACTCAGTCGCCGAAGAGCAGGGTGTCCAAGCCGCGCCGCACCCCGACCGCGTCGCCGACGTGCCGCACCGCGAGCAGCGTGCCGTCCACGTAGGGCGCGGGATCGGGCCCGGCATCGTGCTTCATGACCAGCCGCTCACCGGCGCCTCCGAAGACGATCTCTGTACTGACCACATAGCTCGGCAGCCGCACCGAATGGACACGGGCCCCGCCGACCTCCGTACCCCGCGCCTCGACCGGCCCCTGCAAATCGCCAAGTGGCACCGCGGGCACCGGCCGACGGATCGCCCCCAACCGCTCGGCCAGCTCCCGCGCCGTCCCACTCGGCACATCCGGTTTGCTCACACTGGCGTAGTCGATGATCTCCCACCGATCCAGATGCTCCGCCGCGAGCGCCGCAGCCTTCTGAAGCACCGCGGCCATCACGGAGAAGTTGCCGGCGGCGATCACCCCGACCTCGTGATCACGCGCGGCCTCATCGAGCTCGGCGTAATCCTCGGCACTCAGCCCGGACGAACCGATCACGACATGCGCACCGCCCCGGACCGCGGCGAAAGCGTTCTGCTTCACAGCCGCCGCACTCGTGTAGTCGACGACGACATCAGCCGGCTCGGCAGCGAGCGCCTCGGCGACGGAGGCATAGACCTGCCCGGACGCGGTGCCGCCGACAGCCTCCGCGATCGGCCTCCCCGCCGCCGACCGCGAGACCCCCGAGACGAGCACGAGATCGGCCGACGCCTCGATCCCCGCGACGATCGCCGAAGCGGCCCACCCGGTGACCCCGGAGAAGCAGATCCTGATCATGTGCTCAGGGTAAGGCGCCACCCCGGTTCCCGCCCGCCGCGCTGACCTGCGCGTTCGGCCAACCGCTCGGCTCGGCTCGGCTCGCACCGATCGCACCCGTTCAGGCCGGCCGATCAGCGCGGGCTCCATCACTCGCCCCACGCTCATGGCGCCCGTTCAATTCGGCGCACATCGGCCGAACCTGCCGCCTCGCCGCACGAGCTCCCGGATCGCCCGCTTACTCCCCCACCACCCCCGATTCCACCGGCAGCCCGGCCCCAGTCCAGTCTTCGATCCCCTCCCGATACTTCCGCACGTTCGTGTACCCCAGCCGCTCCAGCTTCGCGGCAACCTGGCCGCTGTTCGGGCAGGCCGCGTTCGAGCAGTACGTCACGATCAGCGCGTCGCGGTCCGGCAACAGGTCGCGGTACACCTGCTCGGCGTCGTCGGCGTGCAGGGGGATGGCGCCGGGGAGGTGCTGCTTCTCCCAGTAGGCGCCGGCGAGGGCGTCGAGGACGGTGGCGGTGCCGTCGTCTATCGCGGCCTTCAGCTCGTCGCGGGTGATGAGGGTGGTCATGGGTGTGCCTCCTGAATCGCCGATTCGGACCGCGATGCGGACTGCGGTCCGCTTGCCTGTTAATAGAGTATGCGGACCTCGGTCCGCTTGTCTAGAATGAATCCATGCCCGAACCGTCCCGGCCCGATCTGCCCCTCGCCGACGATCCGCCCCGCGAGCGGGCCGATGCCGCGCGCAACAGGGCGCTGGTGCTGCAAGCCGCGTGGCGCCTCTACACGCATGGCGGTGTCGAGGCGCTGACCACCGATGCGGTGGCGCAGGAGGCGGGTGTCGGCAAGGGGACCGTCTACCGCCGCTTCCGGGACAAGAGCGGGCTGGTCGCGGCGCTACTGGACGACAAGGAGAAGCAGCTCCAGCTCGCGATGATCGCCGGGCCGGCGCCGCTCGGGCCGGACGGCGCGCGGGGCGAGCGCCGTGTGGCCTTCGTGCACGCGTACCTGGACTACCTGCGGGCGCATCTGGATCTGCTGCTCGCCTCGGAGACCGCCGCGCCGGGCGCCCGCTACCGGCTGGGCGTCTACCAGTTCTGGAAGACCCATCTGACCATGCTGTTCGCCGAGGACCGGGACCCGGAGTTCCGGGCCTACGCCGTGCTGGCGCTCCTCGACGCGAGTCTGGTCAGCCACCTTCTCGCGGACGGCTGGTCCTGGGACCGGATCCGCGCCGGAGCCGAACAGGAGGCGCGCCGATGATGCGCGAGCTGGTCATCCTCGGTACCGCCTCGCAGGTGCCGACGCGGCACCGTGCCCACAATGCCTACTTCCTCCGCTTCGACGAGCAGGGCTTCCTGTTCGATCCCGGCGAGGGTGCGCAGCGGCAGATGCAGTTCGCGGGGCTCTCGGTCAGCGAGATCACCCGGCTGTGCGTCACCCACTTCCACGGCGACCACGCCCTGGGCCTGCCCGGCATCCTGCAGCGCATGTCGCTGGACGACGTGCCGCACGAAGTGGTCTGCCACTTCCCCGGCGAGCACGAGGAGTACTTCGAGCACCTGCGCTTCGCCACGCCGCACCACGCCCGCGCGAAGATCGCGACGCAGCCCGCCACCGGAGCGCGCTCCTACCCCCTGGGCGGCGGCCTGACGCTCAGCGTCGCCCCGCTCGACCACGGCATCCCGTGCCAGGGCTACCGCATCGACGAGGCCGACGGGGTCAGGATGCTGCCCGGCAGGCTCGCGGCGGCCGGGATCAAGGGCCCGGACATCTCACGCCTGCGCGCCGTGGGCCGCATCGGCGACGTCACGCTGGCCGACGTCAGCGCCCCCAAGCCCGGCCAGAGCTTCGCCTTCCTGATGGACACCCGCCGCTGCCCCGGCGCCGAGGAGCTGGCCGCCGGCGTGGACCTGCTCGTCGTCGAGGCCACGTTCCTGGACTCCGAGCAGGAGCAGGCCGGCGAGTTCGGCCACCTCACCGCCCGCCAGGCCGCGCGCCTGGCCGCCGACGCGGGCGTGCGCGAGCTGGTGCTGACGCACTTCTCGCAGCGCTACCCGATCGACGAGGCGCCGGCCCGATACCGGGCCGAGGCCGCCGAGGAGTTCGACGGCCCGATCCACATCGCCGAGGACCTGATGCGGATCCCCTTCCCGAAGCGGGTGGAGGCCGCCGAGGCGAAGGAGGCGAAGCGATCCAAGACAGCCCCCTGACACCCGTCACACCGCGGCGAAGGGCTTCCCCTCCAGGGGCAGCCCGGCCATCTCCGCGCTGAGCCCGACCGCCTCGTACACATGCGCCGCGACATCCACGTGCCGCAGCGTCCCCATCTCCGCCCCGGCCGTGATCCCCGGCCCGTTGGCGGCGATCCACGCCGTGCGCTCCACCTCGCTGTCCCCGCCGTGGCCGCCCTCGTCGACGTGGCCGTGGTCGGTCACCACGATCACGGTCCACCGCTCCTGCTCGTACGCCGGCCGCGCGCGCAGCGTCGCCACCAGCCGCCCGACCCGCGCGTCGGCACGCTCCACCGCCGCGCGGTACTCGGCCCCGACACCCAGTTCGTGCCCGGTCTCGTCCACGTCGCCCAGGTACACGAACGCCACGTCGTAGTCCGCCGCCAGCAGTTCGCGCTCCGCGTCCACCGTCGCCGCCTCGTCCCCGCGGTCGCAGTCCAGGCCGTAGGACGTGAACGTGACCCGGTCCGGCGCCGCGAACAGCGGTCCGCCGCACGCCGCGGTCGCCAGCGGCTCCCAGCTCCCGACCGACAGATACGTCCGCTTGCCCGCCAGCGAGGCCAGCGTCAGGAAGTCCGGATGGTCGGCGAGCCGGTGCCCGGTGAAGACGTTGTGCATGATGCCGTGCTTCGCCGCGGACACCCCGGTCGCCACCGTCGCCCAGCACGGCCCGGACCACGTCGGCGTGGCGTCGTCGATGCGCACCGGCGCGAGGAACCCGGCGGCCGCGACCGCGTCGAGGTGCGGGGTGGGGACGGCGCGGAGCACGTCGAGACGGACCCCGTCGATGCCGATGACGAGGACGCGTGATGGTGAAGTCATTGGTACCGGTCTACCTGTTTCTTTAGCGGACGCCGCGAATCCTGTTGATACACACCGCGCCGGCGACTGAAGCGATCGCCGACGCCCAGAACAGCGCAGCATACCCACCCGCGAACTTGATGAGCAGCGCCGCGATCGGCGGCACCAGCGCGAACGGGATGATCGTCATCAAGTTCGCGAAACCCATGTCCCGTCCCCGGTCCGCGCCGGAGGGCAGGGTCTGCGTCACCAAGGCGCCGTCGACACTGAGGTAGACGCCGTATCCGAGCCCGAGCACGGCACCCGCGGCGAGCATCATGCCCCAGGTCTGGTGCACCGCGAGCATCGCCGCCGCGACCGCCATCACCGCCGATCCGGCGGCCACCAACGGCTTGCGCCGCCCCCAGCGGTCCGACAGCCAGCCGGCGATCACGACCAGCGCGACCGTGGAGACGCTGTTCACCGCGACCACGATCAGCAGGTGGCTGTCGTTGCTCTTGTCCGTGGGCGTGTTCTTGAACCCTAGGACGTCGTCCAGGAAGTACGGCGTGTAGAGCGTCCCGAGACCGTAGCCGAGCACCATCAGGAACCGCGTCGCCAGCGCCCAGCCGAAGTCGGGGTACTGCCGCACCTGGATCCGGTAGTTGGCCAGATAGGCCTGGAAGCTGAAGGGCTCGCGCCGTTCGCGCGGCAGCCTCCGGTCCCCGACGCGCCACGCGAACAGCATCACGAACACCATCAGCGAAGCCAGCGCCGCATACTGCCCGACGTACCCCTTCGACAGCGAGACCAGCACCCCGCCGATGATCAGCGCGGCGGCCTGCGGCACCCCGCCCCAGCCGAGCACGACGCCGCGCTGTCCGGCCGGCACCTGGTCCGGGATGATCGTCACCATGCCGGCCGCGAGCGCGGCCACGAACACGGTCTGCAGCAGGTAGCCCAGACCGACGCCCCACACAGAGTTCTGCGTCCCGCTGAAGACCAGCGCTGCGGCGCACGCGATGCCGCCGAGCGCGATCCACGGCCGCCGCCGCCCGAACCGCGAGACCGTCCGGTCCGACAACATCCCGAACAGCGGGCCCAGGAACAGGATCGACAGCGTCCCGATCGTGTTCACCCAGGCGAAGTCCGCCACGTGCCCGGCCGGGTCGATGTCCTTGATCTGCTGCGGCACCGTGAACGTGCTGGGCACCTGGCTGGCCACCTGCCAGCCCAGCCCGGCGAACACGAACCCGGTGATCCACGGCGCCCGCACCTTCTCCGTGGGCTCCACGTCGAACGGGGAGGACGTGGTGCCCGGGCCGTGCGAAGTCTCAGTGGACAAGGCGCGCTCCAGATATGTGAAGCTTCTTCATGTTCTCGGGAGGCTCATCGTAGGCGTGTGCGAGTCATCCAACAAGAGGTGGTGCCCCAGCGGAAGAACCGCTGGGGCACCACGTCGTCTCCGTTGTCGGAGAAAGGCTTACGGCTTGGCCGCCAGCGCCTGGTCCACGCTCGGCCCCGGCGTCCCCAGGCCGGTCACCGTGTCATACCCGGCGCGCGCCGAGCATTGCGTCGCCGGGCACGCGCCGTTGCTCCCGGAGGTGACGTCGACGAGTGCGGATCCGAGCCCGTAGACGTCCCGGAACACCGAACCGTCGGCCGAGGCCAGGTGCGCCTTGCCGAGCGCGGCCCGCCCCTGGTCCGTGGCGGCCAGGATCGCCGACCAGATCGGTGCCGACAGGCTGGTCCCGCCGACTTCGGCCCAGCCGGAACGGCTTTGCGTCACGTCCGTGTAGTAGACGGCGACGCCGGTCTGCGGGTCGGCGACGGCCGAGACGTCCGGGGTCCCGCGGTGCGGGTCGGGGTTCACGCCGTCCTGGTACGCCGGCCGCTTCTCGAAGAAGGACAGGCCGCCGCCGGTGCCGCGCCATGCGGTCTGGCTCACGGTGTCGCCCGCGGCGTTCAGCTTCAGCGTGGTGCCGCCGATGGAGAGCACGTTCGGCGAGGTGGCGCTGTAGCCGTCCGGGTTGCCGCTGTCGCCGGCCGATTCCACGCAGACGGTGTCGGTGTACAGGCACCTTCCGTCGTAGAAGGACTCGCCGGAGAACTCGCGGTTCAGGCCGTAGCTCATCGACACCGCCGCCGGACGCAGCGCCGCCGCGGCGTCCACGGCCTCGTTCAGGTGCTGCATCGTCGGATCCTGCGCCTCGACGAGCACGATCTTCGCGTGCGGGGCGACGGCGTGCACCCACTCGACGTCCAGCGCGGCCTCGCCGTCCCAGCCGCCGCCGTCGACGGTGGTGCCGGGCATGGTGTGCACGGAGAAGTCGAAACAGTCGGTGCCGGCCGCGACGCTGTCGCACGACGGCGGCAGGCCGAACTGCTTGCTGAAGGTGTTCAGGTCGCTCGGGAGCGCCGAGTGGTGGTAGGCGTCCACGATCGCCACGGTCTGGCCGGTGCCGTCGCCCTTCAGCGCCAGGTTGTGCTGGATCTGGGCCGGGGTGTAGCCGCGGAGCGTGGGAGCCGCCGCCGGGATCACCGAGTCCGGGGTGAGGCTGCCGCCGGTCGGATCCTGCACCGGGGTGGTCGGGGGTGCGGTCGGCGGCGCGGTCGGCGCGGCGGCCTTCAGCTGCGCCTTGGGGGCGCTCTTCGCGGCCGCACCAGGGGTCAGCGTCCCGGTCAGGGTCGAGACCGTGAGGCCGTGCATGCTGGTGTCGCTGTCGAAGTAGAACGACCCCATCCACTCCGAGCCGATGCCCCATTCACGGATGTCCTGCTGGAGGCCCAGAATCTGCGAGCCGTCGATGACGAGCTGGTATCCGTCGTCGAGGGGCCCGGTGTGCGCGACGTCGTACGGGTAGTCGTTGTTCCCGTCGAACTGTGCCGGGTCATAGGCCTGCACGCCATACGGCGAGTCCAGCAACACCGTCGAGCCGCCGGTCGAGGTCCCGAAGCCGCCGGAGTAGGTGTCGGAGTACATGCCGGTGTCGGCCCACGTCTCGCCGTCCGGCATCAGACGGCTGATCTGCGCGAAGTGGTACCAGGCCAGACCGAGCTTCGGATCGGCGCTGAAGCCGATGTGGGTGGTGGTGCCGCCGGCGGTGTGCGAGGTGAGGACGGCGCCGGTCCTGCTGTCGCGGACCTCGACGAGCATGGTACCCGCGACGCTGTTGGGCTCCGTGGCGCCCCAGGCAAGGGCGACGCCGTGGCCGCCGGCGCCGGGAATGTCGGCGCTCGCATAGGCGGCTTGCAGGAGGCCCCCGCTGGTCACCGACTGATCAGCGGGCTGATTCCACAGTGTCGCACCGGTCCGCGCATCGACCGCGAGAACGCGGTACTGCGGCGTCTTGTCGCCCGCGGCTGTGCTGTACTCGGCGATGACGCGGCCGTCGGGGTCCACGGTCGCGTTGCTGAACTTCACCGCGCTGCCGGCCGGCTTGAAGGTCCACAGCTGCCTGCCGTTCAGGCCGTAAGCGGTGAGCGCGTGGGTCGGGTCGATGATCTCAGTGTTCTGACCGGAGCCGGTGGCGGTCACCGACCACGTGTAGCCGCCGGGCACGTCCTTGGCCACCGTGACCTTGCCGGTCGCCACGTCGATCAGGTCCCAGCCGCCGGTCGCGGCGACCAGCACCTGCCTGCCGTCGTCGACGAGCTCGGCATGGTGCACGGCGCCCCGGACGGCCGCGGTCCACAGCACCCTCGGCTCGCCGTTGGGCTGCGGGTGGCCGTCGAGCAGGAACACGCCGCGGCTCTGGCCGGCGCCGACGATGTTCTTGACGCCGTCCTTCGCCGTGGTCGCGCCGGGCACGAGGACGCCGGCGTAGAGGTCACCGAGCTGCGGCTGCACGGCCACCGGGGCGCCGTTGGAGATCTTGTAGGCGTAAGCGGTCTGATCGGCGGCCACCGACAGGATCCGGTCCCCCCACTGCGCGGGCTCCAGGCCGGTGCCGACCGCTCCGGACCGGCGCCAGCGGAGCTTGCCGGTACGGGCGTCGAAGGACATGATCTGCGTGCCCTCGGGGCCGTTCGGGACGGCCTCGGTCGGGTTCTGCGGGTCCTGGGTGGTGACCACGACGCTCGCCCTGTCGGCGTCGGGCAGCATCATGCCGCCGACGACCGGCGCGTCGCCGGCGAAGGCGGCCGGGATCGGTGTGGTCCACAGGTTCTTGCCGTGCGCGTCGAAGGACAGGACCGACGAGCCGACCGGGAGCGCCTGGTCGCCGGACAGGTCCAGGGTCAGCTCGGTGGCCTCGTACGCGGGGTTCTTCCCGCTGCCGGGGCCGGAGTCGGCGACGCGCAGCGAGGTGACGAACGTGCCGGCACGGTTCGCGAGCACCTGCCGGCCGCCGGTCCGCGGGTCGATCGCGGTGAGCTGCCAGCTGACCGCGTCCTCGGGGTCGTTCTCCTCGGCGACGACGAGCCGGTGCCGGCCGGGATCGTCACGGATGATGCGCGGGTAGCCCGGCGTCGGGACGTCCAGCTTCAGCTTGCCGGTGGCGGCGTCGAGCAGGATCACGTGGCCGTCGGCGGGACGCGGGGTGCCCAGGCCCATGGGGGTGTCGCTCCACCCGGTCGCGATGCCCTCGGCGGTCTGGGTGATGGTGGCCAGGGCGGCGAAGGGGACCTGCGTGCTGTAGGTCCAGGCGGTCGTGCCGGTCACCGCGCCGCCGGACCGGCGGAACCTCACCAGCGCGACGCTCGTCCGGCTGTCCCCGGACAGCGGCGCCTGCTCGACGCTCCACATCGGCCCGCTGACGTCGCCGACGATCAGGCCGCCGGCGCCGGCCGCGAGGCGGTTGACGTAGCCGGGATACACCTGGTGCCACAAGGTCTTCCCGGTGCGGCCGTCGATGACGGTGACGAAGGACGCGAAGTGCGTGAGCGGCGAGTCCGGCACGGTGAACGGGAAGCCCGCACTGGCGCCCAGCGTGTAGGCGACGGCGATGTCGTGCCCTGATCCACCGCCGAAGTCGCCGATCGCGAACGTCTGGTCGGAGCTGACGCCGGTGCCGGATATGGGGTCGTAGCCCGCGAACATGTCCAGCGGCGGCGGCTCGGGAAGGTAGGGCACGGTGCCCTTGAGGCCCCAGTCCGCAGCCAGGCCCTGCTCGGTCTTGGTCCAGACCGGCCGGCCGTCCCGCCCGACCCGCGCGACCTGGCCGGAGGTGTCGACGTGGAACCAGTCGTCGCTGCCGGGCACGGCCGCGGTGAGACCGAGGCCGCGCGCGGTCTCGATCTGCTGGTCGGAGGTGAGGGAGAGCCCTGACGCCGAGGTCTGTCCGGTGGCCGGATCGCTTTGCGCGGTAGAGGAAGCCGGGCCGGCTCCGGCCGCCGCGGCCTGCGCCGTCCCGACGCGCTGGGCGGCGGTGCCGCCGGTGCCGACGCCGACGGTGTACTTCGCGGACAGGCTCCGCACCTGATCCGCGGTCAGGCGCACGGCGGCGGACACGTCGGCCGCGGAAGCCACACCGGCGGCCGAGCCGAAGACCGCCACGGCCACGGTCGCCGCCACCCAGGGACGGCGTAGAGGTATCGCAGGCAAGGATGATCTCCCGACATCACAGAGCGCTGATGGAAACCGCCTCCGACCCGGCCGAAAGCCGGAAGCGGTGACTGGGATGCTGGCAGCGTCACCGGGCGGCGCGGAAGCGCTTTCCCTGACCGTTACCGGTCACCCGCCGGTTCCGGACGGACGGCGCTATAGTGTGGCCGCTTCTTGATCACAGGGAGGGATTTCGGGGTGAGCCACAGCAGCCGCAGTCACGTTCACAGCCACAGTCACAGTCACAGTCACCGCCACAGGCCATGCTGACCCCGGCCGGCTTGTCAGCCTTCGACGAAACCCTCCTGCGCTGTCTCCTCACCGCCGGCGACCCGCACACCCCCGCCACCCTCGCCGAGGAGCTCGGCGCACCGGCCGAGCAGGTCCGGCGCAGCGTCCGGCGCCTGGTCGAGCTCGGGCTCGCGGTGCGCGACGGCGCGGCCGTGCTGCCCGTCGACCCGCGCGTCGCGCTCACCGGGCTGCTGCGGGAGCGGCGCACCGAGCTGGACCGGCTGACCCAGACCATCGACGAGCTCTCGGCCAGCTTCCACGACCGGGCCGTACGCACCGGGGCGACGCGGCCCGTCGAGGCGATCGTCGGACGCTCGGCCATCGCGGCCCGGTTCCACGACCTGGTGGCGCGCGCCGACCACGAGATCCTCGCCTTCGACACGCCGCCGTACGTCGCCTCGAACTACGGCGACTCCGAGGCCGAGACCGGGGCGCTGGCGCGCGGGGTCGCCGTGCGCGCCGTCTACGCCACCGAGGTGCTCGACCACCCCGCGCGCACCAACCGGGTACGGGCCCTGGTACAGCTCGGCGAGCAGGCGCGGGTGGCGCCGTCGCTGCCGACCAAGCTGGTCATCGCCGATCGGCGCGAGGCCATCTTGCCGCTGTCGGAGCCGGGGGCCGGGGACGCCGCCTCGCGCTGCGCCGTCGTGCACGCCTCCGGGCTCTGCGAGGCGCTGATCGCGCTGTTCGAGGCGGTGTGGACGCAGGCCGTGCCGCTGTTCGCCCCGCGCGCCGCCACCAATCCGGACCTGCTCGCCGAGGACCACGCGATCCTGCAGTGCCTGGATGCCGGGATGAAGGACGACGTCATCGCCCGCCAGCTCGGCATCAGCGAGCGCACGGTGCGGCGCCGCGTCGCGGACCTGGCGGCCCGGCTGGGCGCCGCGTCCCGCTTCCAGATCGGCGCCCAGGCGGCGCGGCGGGGCTGGGTGTGAGTTACTGACCGCATGGACATCGCGCAGCTCACCGCCGAAGTCGATGCCCTGATGCCCGGCGTCGCCGCCGATCTCGAACGGCTGGCCGCCAGCTGTGGAGCGGGCCGGCGGTCACCGTCGTCGGGCTGGACGCGCCGGCGGTCGACACCGCGGCGCTGGCGGTCGTGCCGTATGCCAGGGCCCTGATCAACCTGCGCATCCACCCCGGGCAGGACCCGAAGGCGGCGCGATCCCGTTGGTCAACGGGCTCGCGAAGGCCGTCCCGGATGCCGAGATCCTGCTGTTCGGAGCTGAGGACGCGGCCTGCCGGCTGCCCGGGCCCAACGAGCGGGTTCTGGTCTCTGAGCTGCGGAACTCCGTGCTCGCCGAGGCCTCTTTCTTCGTGGCGTATGCGGACGAATATGCCAAGATTTCTTCATGACCTTCACCGCGGTGGATCACATTGCGACGCCTGTACTCGACATCGCCTATGAGCACGCCGGAGATCCCTCGGGAATTCCCGTCGTCCTGCTCCACGGCTTCCCCTACGACGTCCGCGCATATGACGAAGTCGCCGCGGAATTGGTGGGACAAGGCGATTACTCGGTATACGCGCCGTATCTGAGGGGCTTCGGAAGGACGCGCTTCCTATCCGAGACCGATCTGCGCTCCGGACAGCAGGGCGCCATCGGCCAGGACCTGCTGGACTTCATCGATGCGCTGGGGCTGGACCGGCCGATCGTCGGCGGCTACGACTGGGGCGGCCGGGCGGCGTGCATCGTCTCGGCGCTGTGGCCGGAGCGGGTGCGCGGGCTGGTCACGGTCGACGGGTTCAACATCCAGGACATCGCGCACTCCGGTGAGCCGTCGAAGCCGGAGTGGGAGGCGACGTACTGGTACCAGTACTACTTCCACAGCGAGCGCGGGCGGCGCGGGCTCGAGCGGAACCGCGAGGAGCTGTGCGAGCTGCTGTGGCGGACGTGGTCGCCGACGTGGACGGCGGCCTCGGCCGAGTTCGCGGCGAGTGCGCCGAGCCTGCACAACCCGGACTTCGTGTCGGTGGTCGTTCATTCCTACCGGCACCGGTTCGGTCTGGCCGAGGGTGATCCGCGATACCAGGCGATCGAGGAACGGCTCGCTTTCGGGACCGAGATCGGGGTGCCGACGGTGGTGCTGGAGAGCGGGGCGGACGGCGTCGGCGGGCCGGGGTTCGCCGAGTCCGGGGACCGGGAGTCGTTCACCGGGCGGTTCGAGTACCGGAAGGTGGACGGCGTCGGGCACAACCTGCCGCAGGAGGCGCCGGGGGCGTTCGCCGAGGCGGTTCATCTGCTGGGCGCGGAGTAGCACTCATCACGACTCGGCGTCGAGTCGTGGACGTCATGGATAAGGCGGACCATCGCCTATTACCATCGGCAATGTGACCAGCACCGCTTCCGTCAACCGCACCACCGCCGGTGTTTTGTTCGGCGTGACCTCCTCGGTGGCCTTCGGGGCCGGCGGCCCGTTCGCCAAGGCCCTGATCGCCGCCGGGTTCAGTCCGCTGCAGGCGGTGTGGCTGCGCCTGGTCGGGACGGTCGTGGTGCTGGTGGCGCTGTGCCTGGTGCTGCGGCGGCCGGGGCAGCTGGCGACGATGGGCCGGCACAAGTGGCCGATCGTGGCGTACGGGCTGGTCGCGGTCGCGGCCTGCCAGGTGCTGTACTTCGTGGCGGCCTCGCGGCTGCCGATCGGGATCGCGATCCTGCTGGAGTTCACCGGGCCGGTGTTGGTCGTCGGCTGGGAGAAGCTGGTGCGGCACGCGCACGTGTCGCGGGAGTCCGCGATCGGCGTCGCGGTGGCGATGGCCGGGCTGGCGGTCGTGGTGCAGATCTGGTCCGGCGTGCACCTGGACGCGGTCGGCCTGGCAGCGGGCCTGGGCGCCGGTGCCGGCAACGCGACGTACTTCCTGCTGATCGACCGCCTCGCCGGCGCGGTCGACCCGCTGACGCTCACCACCGGCGGCATGACCGTCGGCATGGCGGTGCTGACGCCGCTGGCCGGGCCGTGGGCCGCGCCCTGGCACATCCTGGGGTCCTCGGTGGCGCTGGGCTCGCACCATCTGCCGGGCTGGACACTGGCCGCGTTCATCGTGCTGATCAGCACAATCTTGTCGTACCTCACCGGCGCCGCGGCGGTCCAACGGCTGAACGCCCCGGTCGCGGCCGGCCTGGCGTACGTCGAACCGGCCTCGGCGACCATCATCGCCTGGATCATCCTCGGCGAGCGCCTGACGCCCACGCAGATCGCCGGCGGCGCCATCGTGCTGGCCGGAGCGTTCCTGGCCCAGCGCGGAATCGGGCACACCACCGTTACCGAAGCGGATTCCGCCCGGTCTATCCTGGGAACCACGGTCACCACGGAAGCGTTGATCCCATGAACCAACGCGCGTGTATCGAAGGGGGCGGGGTGCGTCCATGAGCGGCGTCATGAAGCGGATGAAGCTGGTCGTCGAGGCCAAGGCCAACGCGGCCCTCGAACGCCGCGAGAATCCGGTCGAACAGCTCGACTTGTCCTACGAGAAGCAGCTGGAGCTGCTGCAGAAGGTGCGCCGCGGCGTCGCGGAGGTGGCGACCAGCCGCAAGCGCCTGGAGATCCAGCTCAAGCAGCTCCAAGCCGACTACGACAAGCGCGGCGAGCAGGCCAAGCGCGCCCTGGAAGTGGGCCGCGAGGACCTCGCCCGCGAAGCCCTGGTCCGCCGCGGCCCGGTCCAGCAGCAGATCGAGGACATGACGCAGCAGTACAACGCGCTGCAGGCGGAAGAAGAGAAGCTGGTCCGCGCCTCCCAGAGCCTCCAGCAGAAGGTCGACGCCTTCCGCACCAAGAAGGAGACCATCAAGGCCACCTACGCCGCGGCACAGGCGTCCACCCAGATCGGCGAGGCCTTCAGCGGCATCTCCGAGGAGATGGGCGACGTCAACATGGCCATCGAGCGCGCCGAGAACAAGACGGCGCAGCTCCAGGCCCGCGGCGCGGCCCTGGACGAACTGGTCGCCTCCGGCGTCCTGGACGACCCCACCGGCTACGGCAAGGACGACATCACGCGCGAGCTCGAGGCCCTCTCGGCCGGCCCCGGCGTGGAGAACGAGATGGCGCGGCTGCGCAACGAGATCGCCGAGGGCGAGGCCCGCAAGCAGATCGGCCCGGGCGCCGGCGCCTGACAGCCCGGCGCGAGGGAACGCGCGCGCGGCGCGGCAGGCCGGGGACGGCTTGCCGCGCCGTTGGTGTGGGTGGGGACAGCGATCGGGGGGCTTTTCTGTGTGCGACAAGTGCGACGTGATGAGCGCGGTGGCCGGCAACGCAGGCGCACCGGCCGACGTCCTGCTCCGCCTTCTGGCGCCCGAAGCCGAAGACACCTGGTACGCCCTCGCATGGCGCGACCTCCCCGTCGCGGTCATCGACGCGATCCTGGTCCACCCGAACCGCAAAATCCGCGTGCTCTTCGCGCAGAACGCCGTCGTCGCGCCCGAGCAACGCGCCCGGCTCATCGACGATCCGGAGCCGAGGGTTCGCGGCGCGCTTGCCTACGGCCCCGATTGGCGGCCGACGCGAGCCCGACCCCTGCCGGAGGACATCCAGCTCCGGTTGCTGTCGGACCCCAGTTCGTCAGTGCGCGCGCTCGCGCAGGAGACGCCCTTGCTCTCGCCCCGGCTACGGGGACCCCGGTGGGCGCCCACACCGCAGCCCTTCGAGCCAGACCTTCTCACCAGCCCGGACGAAAGCGACCGGCTCGCCCTGGCTTGGAGCCTCGCAGTATCCAAAGACCTCGTCAGCGCGCTGGCCACCGACCCCTCCCCCACGGTCCGCCTGGCCTACGCCTCGCGCCACGACCTCACCGAAGCCGAACGCGCCGACGTCGATGTCCACGTCGGTCCGAAAGACCGCGTCGACACCGCAGACTGGCTCCTGGAAAGCGAAGACCCCGGCACCGTCATGGCCGGCGCACGCTCGGCCAACCTGCTGCTGCGCCGGACCGCCGCCTACAACACTTTCCTGCCGCCAGAGGGCGTCGAGCTGATCTCGCGCGATTCCGACTACATCGTCCGGCTGCTGCTCTGCGAGAACCACACGGGCATCGACCCGGAAGTGGTTCTCCAGACCTTCCTGGCCTGCGAGTTCGTCACCAAGAGCGACCTGCTCGCACACCGTGACTTCCCCAAGCACGGCCTCGCAGCCCGCTTCGCCGACGATCCGGATCCCGCGCGCCGCTGGCTCGTCTCCCTCGACCCCGTCGCCGATCCCGCGACGCTCATCCGCCTGCTCGACGATCCGGACAAACACGTCCGCCAATCGGTCGTGGCGCACCGGAATCTGCCGCGCGACATCGTCCTCGCATGCCACGCCGATCCCGCAACCCACATCGCGGCGCTGAGAAACCCCGGCCTCCCCGCAGCGCTCCTCCATCAAGCGCTCGACGAAGCCGGGGTCCCCCGAATCCCCTCACCGTGACAGCACCGCCATCACGGCACCGGAGTCACGCCACCACCATCACGGCTTCCAGCTGTACACCAGAATCTTGTTCTTCAGATCGTCCTCGACCGTCACGTGATACGTCCCGTCCGCCCCGACCGCGGCGTTCAGCCCATACGGAATGTCCACCCACCCCGTCGGCCCGTACGCCGACGGCGGCCCCACGATCGCGCTCGGCTCCCACATGCCGACCGGCGAACCGTCCGCGGCCTTGAGGACCCACACCAATCCGCGCGTGGCGATGCCGCACACGAAGATGTACTCGCCGGCCGGCTGCCAGCTCACCGGGGTGGTGGCCACCGGCTGGACGGTCTCGTCCCAGGGCAGCAGGACCTGCCAGGTCGGCGTGGCCGTCGCCGGGTCGAGGGTGCTCCACTTGTCGTAGCTGGCCAGGACCTTGCCGCACTCCTTCCAGTGCGCGTTCTCGAAGGGCTGGTCCGCTGTGTATCCGGACACGTACATCACGTCCGCGGCCAGGTCGTAGTACAGGCGCCGGACCGGTTTGAAGGGGGCGGGCAGCGCCGTGGTCACCATGTGCGCGTAGTCGTAGATCGGGTTGCCGTGGCTGTCAAAGCCTTGCAGGGGGTAGCGGCGCAGGTTGCGGTCGCCGCCTTCCCAGACGTCGCCCTTGGCGTCGACGAACCACACCCAGCAGTTGCTCGGCGCGCTCGCGCCGGTGCCGGGGACCGTGTACTCGTCGGCGGTGAACACGCCGTCGCCGTTGGCGTCGCGCCAGATCCACTCGCCGGCCGCGGGTTGGAACGGGGGCCAGTTCGGGGCGTCGGTGAAGTGGGCCTTGAAGATCGCGGCCGAGGGGACGGCGATCTCGCCGGCCATCTTGTGGACGACCAGTTCCCCGCTGTACATACCGGTGCTGTACATGTACAGGTTGTTGTTGAAGCGGCGCATGAACACCGAGGTGATGTGGTGCTGGTGCCCGATCATGAACAGCCGCGGGTCCTGCGGGTACTTCACCGAGTCCAGGGTGTAGCCCAGCCAGGTCGAGTCGCTGCCCGGCGCCTTGTTGTAGTCCATCCGGTAATGCGCGTGCGGGCTGTAGATGTCCAGGGCGCCGGAGGCCGGGTCGAAGTCCCCTGACGTCACGAACTCCTGCCCGACCAGCTGCCACACCAGGTCTCCGGCCGGGTTGTACTTGCGCAGCCAGGTCCCGTACTCGTTCATGCCGACGTAGACGTTGCCCGCCGAGTCCCCGCCGACGCCGGAGATGCCCCAGAGCTTGTTGACGTCCGGTACGCCCGGCGTCCCGGAGCCGATCCCGCCGGGACGGCCCAGGCTCTTGGCCAGCGTCGGCTTGGCCGAGGACAGCCCGGTGTAGGTGTGCACCTGCCGCAGCGGTCCGTTGTCGCCGACCAGCAGGTCGCCGTTGACATCGACGGCCAGGCAGGTCGGGAGCCAGGTCGGCGCCGGGCCGGCGATGGTGCCCGGCAGCGCCGTGCCGGTGTTCGTGAACCCCAGCACTGTCACCGGGCCGGTCGAGGCCGGATGCCAGAAGTGCCCGTCGTTGGTGTCCCGGGTGACGCCCGAGACCACCCAGACGTCGCCGCTCTTCGGATCGATCGCCACCGCGCCGGGTTGGTTCACGGCCCAGGAGCGGATGATCGTGCCGGTCGCGGCGTCGAAGACGACGACCCGGTTCTGCACCCGGTCGGTGGCGATCACCTGCGTGTCGGTCGCGGCGGCCGCGGCCGGCGGGCTCCCCACGGCGAAGGTCACCGTACCCGCGACCCCGGCCGGCGAGAACGCCGTCAGGCCGTTGCCGACCGTCAGGAACGCGTTCTTGCTGTTCACCGCCACCGCGTCGCCGTTCGCGCTGTGGCTGTTGCCGACGAGCTTGCCGTCCTTGTAGATCCCCGCCTCGTCCCCGCCCTCGTCCCAGAAACTGTTGGTGTAGACGGTGCCGTCGGCGGTGACGGCGATGTTGAACAGGAAGTCCTGCATCCACTGCGTGGCGCCGGCGTACGTGTTCCCCACCCACGAGGTGGTGACGTCGAGCGTGGGGAAGGTGGCGGCGGCGAGGGCGGTATCCGAGGCGGCCGAACGATTCGGCGCCGCCTGCGCGGTGGCGGTCTCACCGAGCAGCGCCGCCGCGGCCCCGCCCGCGATCACCGCGCCGGCGCTGCTCACAATGAGCTGCCGGCGCGTCATTCCCTTGGTGTCCTCCATGTCGAGCTCCCTAGAACGACCGTAAAGTGAACGTTCATTTGAGGGCACTGACGAAAGTAGGTTCGCCCGACCTCAGTGTCAACAGCCCGCGTCCAAGTCTTGACGCAACCCTGCCAGCCAGCGCAGCTGCACCGCGGCGTGAAAACTGCCGCCACCTTCGTGGTTGTTGAACTCGTTCTCCGCGATCTCCTTGGGCCCGCCATAGACGTCATAGGCGGCGAACACCGTCGAAGGCGGACAGATGTCGTCCTTCAACGCCACCGAGAACAAGGTCGGAGCGGTGGCCCGCACCGCGTCGATCGTCACGCGCCGGTAGTAGTAGGCCTCGGATCGCCGATCCCGCGCGTCATGAACCCCGGATATGAGGGCCCTGATCCATGCGGGTCGGCAGTGTCCCCGACTCCCCAATCCGAGCCCTGGCCCCGCGTGTCCATCACGAAGTAGGCGTAGCCGGCGCTGGCCCACAACACGTCATCGTGCGGTAGACCCCTTCCGCCGCCGTAGCCTATGTAGCGCACCACCACCGGAAGCGGCCCGACCGCGTGCCGGGGCAAGTGCAGCCAAGCGCGCACCGGCTCGCCGCCGTAGCCGGGGAACGTCACGTCGTAGGTGGTGATCGTGGTGAGGCCGGTGTCGAGGGGTTCGGCCGTCGGCTTGCCGCCGAGCGCCCGGGCCTTCTCGATGCCCTCGCGCCAGAACGTGTCGAAATCGGGCACCATGAGATCTCCCTTCCGGATTCCCGTGTGGTTGCTTATGATCCAGGAATCTGTCACGTGAACGTTCATCCGGAAAGGGCTGCGATGCCAGGACGGCCGACGATGCGCAGCGTCGCGGAGCACGCGGGAGTCTCGCACCAGACGGTCTCCCGCGTGGTGAACGGCGACCCGACGGTCACCGACGCGGTCCGCGAGCGCGTCGTCGCCGCCATGACCGAGCTCGGCTACCGGCCCAGCGCCGGCGGTCGCGCCATGGCCCGCGGCCGCACCGAGGTGGTCGGTCTGGTGATCCCGCACGACCCGGGCTTCGCCTTCGCCAACGACCACCTGATCCGCATGATGACCGGCGCGGAGCAGGAACTGGCCGGCCGCGGCTACGGCATGCTGCTGTCCACCCGCGAGACCTCCAAGGACCCGGCCTCCGCCTACCGCCGCTTCGACCGGCGCCGTCTGGTCGACGGCCTGATCGTCGAGGGCGGTGGCGGGACCGCCGCGCTGCCGCACCTGGTGGAGCTGGGCTATCCGGTCGTGGTGATCGGCTACACCGAGGACGACCTCCCGATGGTGCATCCGGACGACGAAGGCGGCGCCTACGCGGTCACACAGCACCTGCTGGCCCTCGGCCACCGCCGCATCGGCGTGGTCAACGGACCGCCGGAGAGCCGGCTTGCGATGGCCGCGCGCCTGCGCGGCTTTCATCGCGCCTACTCCGACGCGCGCATAGAGCCCGCCCCGGACCTGATGGTCCACGGGGACTTCACCTTCGAATCCGGGTACGCCGCCGCGCAGCGCCTGATGGCACCACCGCATCCGCCGACCGCGGTCTTCGCCTTCAACGACGCCATGGCCCTGGGCGTCCTGCGCTGGATGCGGGAGAACGGCCGGAAGGTACCCGGCGACGTCTCCGTCGCAGGGTTCGACGACACGTCCGCCGCGATCCTCGGCGAGACTCCGCTGACCAGTGTCGCGCTGCAAAGCGTGGACCTGGGCCGGCGCGCCGCGCAGATCCTGCTGGACCTGCTCGACGGCAATGCCACGCACAACGACGAGACCATCATGGCCGGCCGGCTCATGGTGCGCGCGTCCACGGCCCCGCCACCGGCCGTCGCCAGAGGTTGAGATCGCCCTGACCCACTGACGTCCAGACACCCTGACGCCCGAAGGATGTGCCGACTCGATGACGACTGAGTCCTCTGAGCCCCTCAACCAGCGCTTCGCCTACGTCGAGGACCGATCCCCCGGCACCGGCCGCCTCGCGCCGCGTGCCGCGTTCGCCTCCGACGCCGCGGTGCTCGGGCTCGACGGACAGTGGCGGTTCCGGCTGGCCGCCGGGCTGCACGACACCACGCACGACTTCCAGACGCCCGACTTCGACGACGCGCGCTGGGCCGACATCGCGGTCCCGTCGTGCTGGCAGATGGAGGGCGTGCCCGGCGAGCCGCGGTACGGCGCGCCGGCGTACACGAACGTCACCTACCCGATCCCGCTGAACCCGCCGCACGTCCCGCGCGAGAACCCGACCGGCGAGTACCGCCACGCCTTCGACGTCCCGGAGGACTTCCATTCCGAGGGCGCCCGCCTGCGTTTCGAGGGCGTCGACTCCTGCTTCGCGGTCTGGCTGAACGGCACGCTGCTCGGCGACGGCAAGGGCTCGCGGCTGCCGACCGAGTTCGACGTCTCCTCCGTGCTGGAACCGGGACGGCGCAACGTGATCGCGGTCCGGGTTAACCAGTGGTCGGCCGGCACCTACCTGGAAGACCAGGACATGTGGTGGCTGTCCGGCATCTTCCGCTCGGCGGCGATCCTGGAGCGGCCGCGCGAGGGGATCTCGGACTTCTTCGTCCACGCCGACTACGACCCGGCCACCGGCCAAGGCACGCTGCGGATCGACGTGACCGGCACGGCCCGCCTCACCGTCGCCGAGCTCGGTATCGCCGACGCCGACCCGGCCGGGCCGTTCCTCATCGCGCACGTCGAACCGTGGAGCGACGAGCGGCCGCGCCTGTACACCGGCGAGCTGGTCAGCGCCGGCGAGCGGGTCCCGGTCCGCATCGGATTCCGCCGCGTCGAGACCGCCGACGGCGTCCTGCTGGCCAACGGCAAGCCGCTGAAGTTCCGCGGCGTGAACCGCCACGAGTGGCATCCGCAGACCGGCCGCACCCTGAGCGCCGAGACGATGCTCGAGGACGTGCTGTTGATGAAGCGGCACAACATCAACGCCGTCCGCACCTCCCACTACCCGCCGGACTCCCACTTCCTGGACCTGTGCGACGAGTACGGGCTCTGGGTCGTCGACGAGTGCGACCTGGAGACCCACGGCTTCGCCCTGGCCGGCTGGCGCGACAACCCGGTCGCGGACCCCGCGTGGCGCGAGGCGCTGCTGGACCGCGCCGAGCGCATGGTCGAGCGGGACAAGAACCACCCGAGCGTGGTGATCTGGTCGCTGGGCAACGAGTGCGGCAGCGGGGAGAACCTGGCCGCGATGGCCGCGTGGATCCGCGAGCGCGACCCCGAGCGGCTGATCCACTACGAGGGCGACCGGGACTCCTCCTACGTCGACCTGTACTCGCGGATGTACTCGAACCACGACCACGTGGCCGCCATCGGCGTGTATCAGGAGCCGATGACGTCCGACCCGACCGTGGACGCGCACCGGCGGTCGCTGCCGTTCGTGCTGTGCGAGTTCGCGCACGCGATGGGCAACGGCCCCGGCGGTCTGCTGGAGTACCGGGAGCTGTTCGAGGCCCATCCGCGGCTGGCCGGCGGCTTCGTCTGGGAGTGGATCGACCACGGCATCGCGCAGGGCTCGCACCACGCCTACGGCGGCGACTTCGGCGAGCGGGTGCACGACGGCAACTTCGTCGCAGACGGCCTGCTGTTCCCGGACCGCACGCCCTCGCCGGGCCTGCTGGAGTACGCCAAGCTCTGCGAACCGGTCCGCATCGACGGCGACACCATCCGCAACCTGCACCACAGCCGGGACACCGGCCATCTGCGCTGGAGCTGGCGGCTGGAGATCGACGGCGACCTCATCGCGCAGGACGAGCTCGCCGTCCCGCCGATCCCGCCGGGCCAGGCCTTCCGCTTCCGGCACCCGGAGGAGCTGGCCAAAGCGGCCTACGCGGCGGGTCCCGGCGAGCGCTGGCTGACCGTGGAGGCGGTGCTGGCCGCCGACGAGCCCTGGGCCCCGGCCGGACACCTGGTCGCCTGGGGCCAGACCGAGCTGGACGACGCGCCGGTCACCGACGCCGATCCGCTGGTGGACCAGGCCGTCGCGCTGGCCGCCGACGCGCTGCTGAACGCCACCGCCGCCGGCGGCACCACGATCGACCGCGGTGACGCGGCGGCGGACTACCTGACACCGCAACGCCTGGGCGACACCGTCACGCTGGGAGCGGCCACCTTCGATTCCTCCTCCGGGGAACTGCTGGGCCTGGCCGGACTGGCGGTCGAGGGCTTCGCGCTGGACCTGTGGCGGGCCCCGATCGACAACGAGATCTGGTCCTCCTTCACCGCGCCGCCGCTGCTCGAGGACTGGCGCGAGGCGGGTCTGGACCGGCTGGTGCACGACGTGCTCGCCGTGGAGTCCGAGCCCGACGCGTTCACCGTCACCACCCGCGTCGGTCCGGTCGGCCGGGACCACCACCTCGACGTGGTCTACGTCTGGTCGGCGACCGACGCCCGGCTGAGCCTGACCGTCCACACCACGCCGAACCGGCCCTGGCCGTGCCCGCTCCCCCGGCTCGGGGTCTCCTTCCGGCTGCCCGGCGACCTGGACACCGTGAGCTGGTACGGGCTCGGGCCCGGCGAGGCCTACCGGGACAGCAGGTCGGCGGTGCGCGTGGGCCGCTATCAGAGCTCTGTCCCCGATCTGCAGACGCCCTATCTGTTCCCGCAGGAGAACGGCAACCGGCACCAGGTCCGCAGGGCCTCGCTCACCCGGGCCGACGGCACCGGGCTGCTGCTGTCCGGCGCCCCGCACTTCGACCTCGCGGTGCGGCCGTGGAGCACCGCCGCGCTGGAAGCCGCGCGCCACACCGACGAACTCGAGCCCTCCGGGCGGCTGCACGTCCATGTGGACCACGCACACCACGGCGTCGGGAGCGCGTCGTGCGGCCACCCCCTGCAGCCCCGCCACCGCCTCGAAGCCACGGGGGCGAGCTTCACCTTTACCCTGGAGGCGCTACAGTAGCGACACGAGACAACGTAGGCACCGGGCCCGGCGCCGTGTCGCCGGAAGGAACCGGACCGCAGGATGAGCACGCCCAGCGCCGGTGGCGAGATACGCCGCCCGACCATGGCGGACGTGGCGCGGATCGCGGGCGTCAGCCTGAAGACGGTCTCGCGGGTCGTCAACAACGTCCCGACCGTCGATCCCCAGCTGGTCGGCAAGGTCAACGCCGCCGTCGCGGAGCTCGGCTTCCGCCGCAACGACATGGCCCGCAACCTGCGGGCCGGCAGCAGTTCGGCGACGGTGGGCCTGCTCATCGAGGACCTGGCGAACCCGTTCTACGCCGGCATCGCCGCGGCGGCGGCGCAGTACGCGCTGGACCGCGACACCCTGCTGATCACGGCCAGCTCCGAGGAGGACGCCGACCGCGAGCGCAAGCTGCTGCTGGAGCTGTGCGAGCGGCGGGTGGACGGGCTTCTGGTGGTCCCGGCCGCCGACGCAGACCACGTCTACCTGCGCCCGGAGATCGAGCGCGGCACGCCGATCGTGTTCCTGGACCGGCCGCCGCGCAACCTGCGCGCGGACACGGTGCTGATCGACAACGCGGCCGGGGCCCGGATGGCGGTCGAGCACCTGGCCGCCGCCGGACACACCCGGATCGCCGTGGTCTCGGACTGGCTGAGCATCTCCACGATGGCCGAGCGGCTGGGCGCCGCGGAGAAGGCGCTGGAGCAGGCCGGGCTCCCCTACCGGCCGGACCTGATCAAGTACGGCGTGCACACCGTGGCCGACGCCACCGCGGCGGTGAACGCGATGCTCGACGGCCCCGAGCCGCCGACCGCGGTGTTCGCGCTGAACAACCGGCTGGTCCTGGGCGCGCTCAGCGCGCTGGGCGGCCGTTCGGCGCAGGTGGAGCTGGTGGGCTTCGACGACTTCGAGACCGCCACGTTCGTGCCGTGGCCGCTGACGGTGGTCTCCTACGACGTGCGCGAGATCGGCCGCGTCGGCGCGGAGCTGCTGTTCAACCGGATAGGCGGGGACCGGTCGCGGCCCAAGACGGTGGTCGTGCCGACCGAGTTGGTGGTGCGCAGCGCCGGTTGACCCGGCACGGTGTGAACCGACGCCGCGCCCTCCCATTAAATCAGTCCTCGAATATACTCGCCGGCAACCCGCGCAGACCGGCGTCCACGGCGAAGACCGAGCCGGCCAGGGGCTCGCGCGCGGCGTCCGTCCGCTCGCGCGCGGACGTCACGAACAGCACGCCGTCGGGGCCGAAGGCGCAGGACGAGGGCTGCGACACCGGGAAGCGGACGGCGGCCAGCAACCGTCCGCGCGGGTCGTAGCGCCGCACCTGGCCGGCACCCCAGACGGCGAGCCACAGGCAGCCGTCCTCGTCGACGCACAGGCCGTCGGGCAGTCCGTCCTGGATGTGGATCAGCTCACTGAACGGCCCGATCGTGCCCGCGCGCACGTCGAAGGCCGCCGCCAGCACCACCTGCCGCATGCTGTCGGCCAGGTAGAACACCGAATCGTCGGGACTCCAGCCGAGTCCGTTCGGCAGCGTCAGCCCTTCGGCGACGGTCCGGACCCCGCGCCGGGGGTCCCAGCAGTGCAGCGCTCCGCGGCCCGGTTCGAAGGACGTTTCCGTGCTGCCCGCCCAGAATCGGCCCGCTGAGTCGCACTTGGCGTCGTTCATCCGCAACGCCGGATCCGCGAGCACCGGATGCCGGACGATGAGGTCACCGTCCGGTATCAGTGTTCCGAAACCTTCCGCACACGCCGCGACCCAGCCTCCGCTTCGCCGCGGGGCCACCGCGCCGAGACTCATGCCGACGTTCGCGATCTCGGTCGCGGGACCTCGTTCGCGCAGATCAGCTCGCAACAGACGGCCTCGCGGGATGTCCACGAAGACCAGGCGTCCGGCCGCTTCCTCGACCACCGGCCCCTCTCCCACCAGTGCGTCGCAGAGCACGAATACCTCCGGATCGAACATGGGAATGCGCTTTCCTTTCTCGGCTTGAAACCCTGGACAACGTTGTCTCAGCGTGGCTATGGTCCTCAGCAATCCCTCGAAAGGACTGGTGATGATCCCCCTTCCCGACCCGCGTCGGCTGTGGAACGACGGTAGCGCCGTTGAGGTGCACGGTACCGTCGTCACACGGCTCGCCCCGGGGCCGGGACCGGTTGTCGCCAAGGATTCCGAGGGCGGTGTCGTCGAGCTCGCCGGTGGGATGTCGGAGACAACGTTGGTACGTCTCGACGTTCCGCTCGGCGGCGCCGTCGGCTACTGGCACCCGGCCTGCGGCTGGGACCGCCACCTCGCCGCGGACTGGATGACCGGCTGGCGCGCGGTCGGCCTGGCCGACTCGGCGCCGCTGGGGTGTCTGTACGACGCCGACGGCGACGCACTGCTGGCCTTCGCCACCGATCGCCTGGTCGCCACCACCCACGTGAAGCACGGCGTCGGCGAGCGCACCGGCCGGTTCGGCGTCTGGCTGGCGATGGACCTGGAGCCCGGCGAGATCTGCCGGATCCGTATAGCCGAGCCCGGTTTTTCGCACGCCGACGCGCTACGCGGGCTGGCGCGCTGGCGCGCTGGCAGTCTCCCGGGACGGCACTGCCCGTGCCGGACGCCGGCCGGACCGCGACCTACTCGACGTGGTACTCGTACCACCAAGAGGTGAGCGCGGCGGCGATCGAGGCCGAGGCGAAGCTGGCCGCCGAATCAGGGTGCGGACTCCTCATCCTGGACGACGGCTGGCAGCGCGGCGGCACCGGCGGTGGCTACTCCGGGTGCGGCGACTGGGAACCGGACCCGGAGAAGTTCCCGGACTTCGGCGCGCATGTCGCCGCGGTCCACGAGACCGGCCTGACGTACATGGCCTGGATCGCTCCGTTGTTGCTCGGCCGGGACAGCGCGGCGCGCGAGGCGCTCGCCGACTTCGCGCCGCACGCCCGGCCCGAATGGCGCTGCCACATCCTGGACCCGCGCCACGCACGCGTCCGCGAGTTCGTCGTCGACAGCTGCGCGCGGCTGGTCGAGGCGTACGGCCTGGACGGCCTGAAGATCGATTTCCTGGACTCCGCCTCGGCGTACGCGAGTGGGACGTACGCCGAGGCGGGAAACACCCCGGGCGCGGCCGACGACGGCTGGATCCCGGACGTCGGAACCGCGATGCGCGTGATGCTGGCCGCTCTGCGCGACCGGCTCCTCGCGACCCGCGGTACCGACTTCCTCATCGAGTTCCGCCAGCCGTATACGGGCCCTGCGATGCTCGCCTACGCGAACCTGCTGCGGGCCGGCGACTGTCCGGCCGACGCGGTCGCCAACCGCGTGAAGTCCCTGGACCTGGCGCTGCTCGCCCCGGACGCCGCGATCCACTCGGACATGCTGATGTGGGACGCGACCGCCACCCCGGAGCAGGCGGCCCGGCAGCTGCTGGCCGTCCTGCACACCGTCCCGCAGATCTCGATGCGGCTCGCCGACCTGCCCGCGGAGCACCGCGCCATGACCGCTTTCTGGCTCGGGTTCTGGCGGGAGCACCGCGATCTGCTCACCGGCGGCCGGCTGCGCGCCGGACGCCCCGACGAGCTGTATCCCGTGGTGACCGCCGCCGACGCCGAGCGCGCCGTGGCGGTCCTGCACAGCGCACGGCATCTGGTCCCGCTCGACCTGCGCGGGCTCCGCGAGGCCGCCGTGGTCAACGCCACCGGCGCCGGCCGTGTCGTCCTCGACCTTCCGCACCAAGCCGACGTGCGCCTGACCGTGTCAGACGCCTGCGGTCGCACCGTCCGCGCGGAGAACACACGCCTCGCCCTCGGGCCGGTCTCCGTCGCGGTTCCCCCGTCCGGCCTGTGCCTCATCACACCTGTCACACAGGCCTGATACCTGCTCCGTCGTCATGGAGGCCCGAGAAATGTTCCACCCCAAAGACCCGATAAGCCGGCGCCGCGCTCTGGGGTACGGCGCGGCCGCGACCGCCGGCGCCGTCGCGGCCGGCGTGATCAGCGGCCCCGATGCCCAGGCCGACGCGATCGCCGCCGACACCACGAGCCCCGCTGCGGTTCGTATCCCCTTGGTGGACGTGAATTTCAGCGACACCACAGGGCTCTACATCGCCGACCCGAACAGCGGCACCGCACCGGCGGCCCTGGTTGTCACCTTCAACAGCACGGTCGCGATGACCGGCACCATCGCCTGGACCCTGACCCGGCGCGGCACGACGCAGCTGGGCACCGGGACCTCTCCGTTCAGCGCCCCGGCCGGATCACCCGGCGTGGTCACCATCCCCCTCGGCGCGCTGGGTCCGGACCACTACCAGGTGGCGGTCACCGTCACGAAGTCCGACGCCACGGTGCTCATCAACGCCGTCCACGGCCTCGGCGTCATCCGCCAGACGGTGACCGGCCTGCGCCCGGACTCGGTGTTCGGCCTCGGGATCCGCCCGGAGGGCACGTGGGCGGTGAGCCAGCAGATCGCCGCGCGCATGGGGGTGAAGTGGACCCGCGGCATCGTGGCCGTCGAGCCGGACACCGTGGCCCCCTCGGCCGGCGTGTTCTGGGACCAGACCGCGATCGACGCCGCGCGCGCCGAGGTCCAGGGCTGGCTGGCGCTGGGGATCACGCCGATCGGCGGCATCAACTACAACATGTCCTGGAACGTGCAGCCGCTGCCCAACGGCACGGTCCCGCTGCCGTACCAGAACCGCCCCAAGGACATGGTCGCCCACTCGCAGATGGTGTACCACAGCATCGCGCCGTTGCAGGATCTGGTGCAGAACTGGGAGCTGTGGAACGAGCCGTGGGTGCACGGCTGGTCCTGGGCGACCGGCACGGCGCAGGACTACCGCGACATGACCAAGCTGATTTGGGACCTGGTCAAGCCGGACTACCCGGACGTGAACCTGATCGGCGGCGGCTCGGTCACCTACAACCGCGACATCGTCTACGCGGTCGGCTCGGACAAGGTCGGCTATATCGACGGCTCGGTCAACCACGCGTACGGATTCCCGGACGCGACGCAGTACGCGATGACCAAGACGCAGATCAAGCTGGACAAGAAGTACGGCCAGACCCAGGGTCGAGCCGGACAGTGGCAGACCGAGCTCGGCACCGCGGCCAGCCTTCAGTTCCCTGATTACCCGGTGAACATGCGGCAGTACGGCGTGGCGCGCACGCTGACGCCGAACTACCTGCTGCACATGCTGGCCGGGGCCGAGGAGGACTCGCCGGTCAAGGTGTTCTGGTTCTCGCTGTGCTACGACGCGACCTACTCGGGCGCCGAGTTCAACATGTACGACAACAAGACCAAGAGCCCCGGCGCGGCGATCGTCGCCTACTCCACGATGACGCGGGTCCTGGAGGACTGCGAGCTGCTCGAGGAGCTCTACCCGACCGCGCGCTCGACGTGGGGCTTCCTGTTCAAGCACACCGACGACAAGGGCCGGGCCGCGATCTACGCCGACCAGCTCTACGACGGCACGATGGAGCACCAGAACGCCGGCTACACCGGCACGCTGACCCTGAACAACGCGCGGCACGTGCGCGTCTACGACTACCTCGGCACGCAGCTGTTCGACGGCAGCAAGACCACGGTCACCCTGCCGCTGAACCCGTGGGAGGTCCTGTACTTCGACACGGACCTGCGCCCGAACGATCTCAAGACCCTGCTGACCGAAGGCGCGGTGTTCTCCTACGACGAGCCGGTGAAGGTCACGCCGCTGTCGTTCGTGAAGCCGCTCGGCGCGGGCAGCACGATCGATCTGCGGGTGGAGAACGTGTCGCCGGCTCCGGTGCACGCGAACGTCACGATCACCGCCCCGGCCGGCTGGACCACGCCGACGGCGACCCGGCCGGTACTGCTGGCGCCCGGCGAGAGCCAGGTCGTGTGCTGGCCGGTGCAGACGTTCCAGATCGATCCGGGCAACGAGTACCCGATCGCTTACGACGTCACGATTCCCGGCCGGGACGGTTTCCACCTGAAGGGTTCGCAGACCGTCCAGCTCGCCTACGTCCCGAACCGGTCGATCACCGTCGGCGGCAGCCCGAGCCAGTGGAACGGCGTCGTGCCGGTCACGATGTCGAGCACTGTGTTGCTCGCGGGAGTCAGCGACACCAAGGACTACAGCTTCCAGACCGCTTGGGACAGCACGTGCCTGTACGTGCGCGCGGTCATCGAGGACGACACGCAGTCCTCGAACCTGGTGTGGGCTTCGGCGCAGGGCCAGTACCTGTTCCCGTTCAACGCCGACAGCATCCAGATCGGGTTCGACGTCGTCGACAATCCCGACGACCTGCTAGCCGGCGACCCGCACTACGACAAGTGCCTGAAGTCGATCTCGCACCTGTTCGTAGCCACGCTGCCGTTCGGCGCCGGCGAACTGCACCGCCAGCTCGCCCCCGGCACGAACTACCAGACCTTCTATCCGACGAACGCGGTGCTCCCGACGCCGCTGGGCCAGTTGGACGCGCACGCCGCCACCGGCGCCGACGGCCGGGTGGTCGTCACCCGGGACGACACCAACAAGGTGACGACGTACGAACTGGCGATCAACTGGAACCAGCTCCCCGAGCTGTACGCGGCGCTCCAGGCACTGCCGGCCGGCCAGGTCCACGAGACCGTGATGGCGCTCCAGGTCCACGACGGCGGCAAGAACGGACATGGCAACACCTACTGGACGGCGCAGAACGAGGGAACCGCCTCGGGCTGCTACAACTTCGCGCCGTTCTGGGGCACCGGCGCGCAGTTCACCGGCGGCCGGATCGACACCCGTTGGGGGATCGGCCAGTGACCTCGCACGACGGACTCCGGCCGCCGGAACCCCCATGGCTCGAAGATTCCTCCGGCGTCCGCATCACCGGCGTCCGGACCATCCTCACCGCACCGACCGGCACCACGCTGGTTGTGGTGCGGGTGGACACGAACCAGCCGGGCCTGTACGGGCTCGGGTGCGCGACCTTCACCCAGCGCGCCAAGGCAGTGGCGACCGCGGTCGACGAATACCTGGCGCCGCAGCTGATCGGCCGCGACCCGGCCGACATCACGGACATCGTCAGCACCCTGCATGTCTCGGGGTACTGGCGGTCCGGGCCCGTGCTGAACAACGCCATCTCCGGCATCGACATGGCGTTGTGGGACATCAAGGGCAAGGTCGCCGGGCTCCCGGTGTGGCAGCTGCTCGGCGGCCGTTGCCGCACCGCGGTCCCGCTCTACACCCACGCGGCCGGGGCGGATGCCGAAGAAGTCGCCGACGAGGTCCTGGAATGGGTCGACGCCGGCTACACATACGTGCGCTGTCAGGTAGCCGTCCCTGGAGGCGGCACCTACGGCGCACCGAAGGCGGCGAGCGACGCCGAGAGTGAGGGCTATCGGCGCTCGCTCGTCGCCGACGCGTGGGATCCCCGCGCGTATCTGCGCACGGTGCGCGATCTGTTCGAGCACCTGCGCTGCGAGGTCGGCTCGGACGTCGAGCTGATCCACGATGTGCACGAGCGCGTGCACCCCACCGAGGCCGTACGGCTGGCCAAGGATCTGGAGCAGTACGACCTGTTCTACCTCGAGGACCCGGTCGCCCCGGAGGACCTCGACTGGCTCCGCGCCATCCGGAACCAGTGCGCGACGCCGATCGCGATCGGCGAGCTGTTCGTCAATCCCGCCGAGTACCGGCCGGTGGTCACCGAGCGCTTGTGCGACTTCATCAGGGTCCACATATCGGCGATCGGCGGCCTGACCCCGGCCTGGCGGCTGGCGAACCTCGCCGACAGCTTCGGCGTGCGCACCGCGTGGCACGGCCCCGGCGACGTCTCGCCGATCGGCCACGCCGCCAACCTCGCCCTGGACCTGGCCAGCCCGAACTTCGGGATCCAGGAGCAGCACCTGTTCGCCGAGCAGCACCGGGAGGTCTTCCCGGGCTGTCCGGAGATCCGGGACGGCCACCTGTGGCCGTCGGACGCGCCGGGGCTCGGCGTCGACCTCGACGAAGCCCAGGCCGCGAAGTTCCCGCCGGCCGCCAAGGCCGAGCCCGGACGTGCCTGGCGCCCGCCGCGCCGGGGCGACGGTGCCCTGCAACGCCCGTAGTTCGCTCCCGTCCAGGAATCAGGAAACGGAGACAGCGTCATGAGCATCCGCAGACCGGCCGCGATCGCCCTGGTGGCGGTCGTGGCCGCGACCACCGCGGCCGCGTGTTCCTCCAGCAAGTCCTCCGGCTCGGGCTCCGCCGGGCCCACCGAGACGCTCACCATCGCCGAGTGGACCAACCCCGGCGCGGTGGACTTCACCAAGGCACTCAACGCGCAGTTCGAGAAGGCGCACCCGAACGTCAAGATCAACTTCCAGAACACCGCGACCGCCAACGGCGCGTGGGGGCAGTTGTCCACCAGCCTGCTGCAGTCCAAGTCGGTGGACGTGCTGGCGCAGTTCGCGCCGACGCAGAAGGCGTTCCCGCCGAGCTTCACCAGCATCAAGCCCGGCGGCCCGGCGGCGCTGATCGAGGCCGGCCAGCTGGTCGATCTGAAGGACCAGCCGTTCATGAAGGACTACGACATGACGGCGCAGCAGGCGGCGGTCGGCTACAACGGCGGCGTGTACGGCGTCATGGCCGCCGAGTACGCCGGGGCCGGGGCGATCTGGTACAAGAAGGACCTGCTCGCCAAGTACAACATGACGGTCCCGACCACATTCCAGGAGTTCCTGGACGACTGCGCGAAGCTCAAGACGGCTGGCAAGACGCCGATCTTCCTGGCCGGCAAGGTCGGCATGCAGGGCGGCATCTGGCAGGGCATCGAGAACCAGACCCTGATGGCCGGCAAGCAGCCGACCGACTCCACCCAGGTCTCGACCGACCGCGCGAACGCCTTCTGGCAGGGCACGCAGAACTGGACCGACCCGGTCTACAAGACCGTCGGCGCCAAGTACCAGCAGGTGATGCAGTACATCGAGCCGGCGGCCGCGGGCGTGGACCAGCAGACCGCGCCGGGCATCTGGGCGGTCAAGACCGACGACTACCCGTTCCTGCTGGACGGCTCCTGGGACTCCGCGACCATCCTGAAGGCCAACCCGAAGCTGAACGCGGGCCTGTTCGTCCTGCCGGGCACCGACAACGCGGCCGACAACCGGGTCCCGGTCAAGCCGGACCTGACCTGGGTGGTGCCGACCTCGGCCCCACACAAGGACCTTGCGATGCAGTGGCTGGCGATGTTCTCCGACCCGGCGAACTACAAGAACTGGCTGAAGGCCACCGGATCGATGTCCACCGAGCCGGCGGTCACCAACACCGACACGCCGTGGATGGACTGGCTGAACCAGCACACGTCCGACTCCTTCGTGCAGCTGACCACGCCGTGGATCCCGCAGGGCGCGTCCAACGACGCCGCCGGGCCGGACTACTACAAGCTCGCGCCGATCGGCACGGACAGCCTGGACACGATTTTGGCCCGCTCGGCGGCGGCCTACACGAAGTCCATCGGCAAGTAGGCACTCTGATCCTTTGAGAGGAGGCGGCGTGTCGCGCTGTCCCTTCGGAACCTCACGCACCCGACGGTTCATCCCCTGGGCCAGCATCTCGATCCCGGGGATCGGGTGGCTGCTGTTCGGGCTCTACCCGTCGTTGGCCACCATCGGGTACTCCTTCACGCAGTACTCGGGACTGCCCGGCACGCCGCTGAACTTCTGCGGATTCTGCAACTACACGACCGGGTTCACCGCCCTGTGGGGCGAGCTGTGGCCGGCCATCAAGACGACGCTGATCTACGTCGCGGGGGTCACCATCATCCAGAACGCGGTGGGCCTCGGCCTGGCGATGCTGCTGAACCGCAAAGGCCGCACGTACACCTTCTACCGCGCGCTGATCTTCATGCCGCAGATCTTCTCGGTCGCGGTCGTGGGCACCATCTTCGCCCTCATCCTGGACCCCGTCATGGGCCCGGCCGAGACCGCGTGGCACGGCGTCTTCCACAGCACCTCGGCCTTCCTCGGCGACAACAGCCTGGCGCTACCGCTGGTGATGCTCGTCAACATCTGGATGTTCTCCGGCTACTCGATGCTGATCTACATAGCCGGCCTGCGGAACATCCCGAAGCCGGTCTACGAGGCCGCCGCCCTCGACGGCGCCGGCAAATGGCGGGTGTTCCGCCACGTCACCTGGCCGCTGCTGGCCCCGGCGACCACCGTCAACGTCTTCCTCACCGCGATGGGCACGCTCGGCGAGTACGCGCTGATCCTGGTCCTGACCGGCGGCAACTTCGGCACCAAGACCCTGGGGCTCTACATGTACGACTCGGCCTTCGGCGGCAACAGCCAGCTCGGGTACGGCTCCATGCTCGCGATCCTGCAGTTCGGGCTGACGGTCGTGATCGGCGGCGGGCTGCTGTGGGGGCTGCGGCGGCGGGAGATACAGCTGTGAGCGCCAAGCGCACCCTGCACGCACCGTCCCGCGCCTCGTACCTGTTCCGCGCCAGCGGACGCCAACTGCTGTGCTTCGTGATCGCGTCGTTCGTGTTCGCGGCTCCCCTGGTCTACCTGTTCCTGCAGTCGTTCAAGACCTTCACCGGCTTCCTCCAGGATCCGACCGGCAGTCCGCATCCGTGGACCAAGCAGAACTTCGGCGATGCCTGGAGCGCCGGGGACTTCGGCCGAGAGATGATCAATAGTCTGATCTACGCGGTCATCCCGGTCACGATCACGCTGACGCTCGGGGTGTTCCTGGCGTTCCCGATCTCGCGGGGCTGGTTCCGGCACTCCAACGTGCTGTACAGCTTCTTCATCTTCTCCGGGTTCCTGCCCGGCGGGCTGATCCCGCTGTTCATCGAGGCCCGGGCGCTGCACCTGTACAACTCGATGCCCGGCTATCTACTGATGGTCAGCCTGTCGGGGGCCGGGTTCTTCTTCTTCGTCGGCTACATCAAGGGCATCCCGCGCGAGATCGACGAGGCGGCGGCCCTGGACGGCTGCGGCTACATCCGCTTCATCTTCACGATCGTCATCCCGCAGATGAAGCCGGCCCTGGCGACCTTCGCCATCTTCGGCTTCGTCGGCGCCTGGAACAACCTGATCCTGCCCCTGGTCATGCTCTCGGACAAGACACTGTGGCCGGTGACGCGCGGCCTGTACTCGTTCTTCGGCGAGAACACCCAGAACTGGCCGCTGATCGCGGCCGGCACGTTCATCGTCGCCGCGCCGATCCTGCTGCTGTTCATCCTGCTGCAGCGCTTCCTCGTCGAGGGCGTCGCCGGCGGCGCGGCGTTCGGCACGCAGGGCGTGGCGAAGGCGGCGACCGAGCAGGGGGACGGGGAATGAGCAGGGTGTGGGGTGCGCAGGACGACCATGTCGAGTTCGTCCTGCGCGACCTGATCGACCATCCGGAGTTCGCGTGGCCGCGGACGCTGCTGCGGTATCCGGTGCGGTGGGAGACGACTTCGGTTTCGGTCATGGCCGAGGAGCTGCGGCTGGTGGATGAGGACGGCGAGGCGGTGCCGTTTCAGCTGACCGGGGTCACCGAGTCGGGTGAGTACTTGGCCGCCGCAACGGTCTGCTTCTTCGCGGAGCTCGCGCCGGGACAGAGCCACGAGTTCACGCTCTCGGCGGACGCAGCTCTGCCCCTCGCGCAGGCAGGCGCGGTTTCAGCAACCGAGACCGACGACGAGATCATCCTCGACAGCGGCCTGGTGCGAGTGCGGCTTCCCGCCAAGCTGCCGGCAGACGGCGAAACACCCGGCCCCATCACCCACTTCGATCGCGGGGCCGGCTGGGTAGGCAGCTCCACAATCAGCGGGGCGGTCGAGACCATCAAAGCCCGGGTGCTGGAAGCCGGTCCTTTATTCGTGGACTGCGAAGTGGCGTACCGGTTCGCCGGCGGCGCCCGCTACACCGCCGTCGTCCGAGCGCTGGCCGGCTGCGGCTTCGTCGAACTGTCGGAAACGATGTCGGCCGGCCTGAACGCCACCTGGGACCTGGCCTGGACCGGCCTGTCCCCCACCCACCGCTTCTCCTCCGTCTGGCCGCACGAGCAGGCCCGCAGCTGGCGCGGCATCGATGACCCCATCGTCCTCGGCGGCGGTGGCGAGGATCCGAACTTCTCCGGGCCCGGCGGCACCGAAGATCCCAGCGTGGACATGATGTTCACCGTCGGGCCCTACGCGCCGAGCTTCGCCTGGGACATCCGCCCCCACGCCGCCTTCTGGGACGAGCGCTCCGGCGACGCGTGCGGCGTATTCATCCGCGACCACGCGCAGTGGGACGACCAGCTCTACGCCGTGTGGGCCTCCTCGGACCGGCTCCAACTCCACTTCCGCCACACCGATGACGTCCTGCACTGGACCTGGCCATTGCGTCCCGGCACACGCGTCACCGGCATAGCGTTCTACGACCACGCCCCCATCGACCGGCCGTATCAGACTTCGTATGCGCGCGAGCTCCACCACTGGCAGGGCACGCTCAGCCTCGACCGGGTCAAGGACTGGCAGCTGGAGTACGACGGCGCCCGCCCCGAACCGATCGCCTCCGAGGGCGAGTTCGCCACCGCCGACGACTTCGCGAAGGCGTTCTTCGAAGGCGACGAGGGACCGCGGCTCATCGCCCGGGGCGTGAACGAGGTCGGCGGCTATCTCAATATCCTGCAACGGCCGCTCTACGACCGGTTCCTGGACGGCTACGACCGGCACCGCGAGTCCCTGACCCCCGAGGACCGGCGCCGCGTCGAAGCCCTGCTGCTCCTGTGCGCGTATGTCTCGGCCGGCGAGGAGATGACGCCGCTGCTGCGCATGCTCGGCGGCCACCCCAACTTCCACGCCGACGGCGTCGCCGCGCTCGCCGCGCTGGCCTGGGCCTTCCCCGACCACCCGGCCGCCCCGGCGTGGAAGGACCGGTTCGAGAAGGTCGCCGAGGTCCTCGGGCAGGCGTTCACCCGGCCCGCGCTGCCCGCTAACGAGGCCGCCGGCGGCCGCTGGACCGAGAGCATCGCCACCTACACCTGGGCCTTCCTGCGTCCGATGACCCTCGGCAACGCCCTGGCCCGGCGCGCCGACGGCCGCAACCGCCTGGCCGCCCCACAGTACGCGGCGCTCGGCCGCTGGCTGGTCGACGCGCTCACCGCGCCGATCGCCACCCCCGACGGCCCGCTGCGCATGCATCCCGCGCAGGGCGCGCACGCCTTCTGGCCCCGCCGCTCCCCGATCGAACTGCGCCGCCTCGCCGACGCGCTGCGCACCTACGAACCGTTGCTCGCCGAGTACCTGGTCTGGGGCAGTGACGAGAACGCGAAGGGCCTGGACGTCCGGCCCGGCATGCCCGACCCATGGCGGCCGCTGGTGGAGACGGTCGGCGATTCCGGCACCAATCCCCGCCTCCGCAGCTCCAAGTACACCGGCTACGGCATCACGCTGCGCGCGGACTTCGCCGAGGAGTCCGAGGTCGCGGTCTTCCTCCAGCAGGTCGACCATGGTCCGAACTATCGCTGGGGCATCGCCGACGACAACGGCTCCGGCCACATCTACTACTACGCCGACGGCCGCGCCTGGAGCGGACACGGCCCCGAGGACGCCGGGGACCGCCGCGTGCCGGACGGCACGTTCGCCACGTCCTGCGCGGTGTGGAAGGACGGCGGGTTCCGCGCGATCGGGCAGAACGTGCTGGAGCGCCCCTTCTACGACCTGGGCTGGGCCCAGTACGCGGAGATCGTGCCGCATCCCGAGGGACCGGTCGCGCGGGAGTACATCAGTCGCAGTGTCCTGTTGATGGGCTCGGACTACATCGTGGTCCACGACGCCTTCGCGCCGAAGCAGCGCATGGTCTGGACCTGGTCCACGCTGGCCGCCGCGACCGGCCACGACGCGAACAGCTTCGCCGAACTCCCGGACCGGATGCCGGCCGTCCACATGCTCAGCGCCGTGCCGTTCGTCGACGAGATCCGCACCTCCACCTCGCAGATCCGGCGCTGGGAGGGCTCCGACACCGACGTGCTGGCGGTGGTCAGCCACCGCGGCGACGTGGCCGCCGACGCCCGGCCCTGGGGCGCCAGGATCCGCGGCCCGCACGGCGTGGACCACGTGTTCCGCGCCGGCCGGGACCCGGTCGGCCTCGACCACACCGCGGACGGTCTGCGCTTCGCCGGCACCGTCGGCGCCATCCGGGTCGGCGACGACGGCCGCACCCGGCTGGCGCTGGTCCACGGGAGCGCGATCGGGGCCGGCGACGTGCTGCTCACCACGGACGACCCGGATCTGGGCGTCAGCCTGGAGTTCGAGGATCCGGCGCACATCACAGGGGCCTACTTCACTCGCAAGGAGACCACCGCGAAGCTGCGTATCGCCTCCGGGCTCGGCTCCGGAACGCTATTCGTCGACGGTGTCACGCCGATGATGACCCGGCTGGACGACACCGAATTGCTGGTCTCGCTGCCGGCCGGACGGCATCGGTTGGAGTTCACCCACCGGCTGCCGCGTCCTTCGGCGCCGCGTGTGCTGCGGACCGCGAACAGCAGCACCAGTGCTGTCATCGAGTTCGAACACGTCCAGGCGGCGGAGTCCTACGTGATCCAGGTGTCGAAGGACGGCGGGACGCTTTGGGAGACCGCCGGTTCGGCTCGGCAGAGTCCCTTCACGCTGCACAAGCTCGCCACCGGCACGAAGTACCACGTGCGGGTCGTGGCCGCCAACGCGGACCAGGTCAGCGAGCCCGGTCCGGACTATCCGGTCCACGTCGACACCAAGCGGCCACCGTCCCCGGACGGTCTGCGTCTGCGCCTCGGCGCCGGTCACGTGGACGTTTCCTGGGGTGAAGTCCTTGGTGCATCGCGATACCGCTTGTACCGTCGGGTGAAGGGCGATCTCGGCTATCGGGAGGTGTTCTCAGGGCTGGCGTTCGAGTACCGGGACACCGAACCGGCCTCGGACCGCGTCTACGAATACGCCGTCGCCGCCGAGAACGGCAACGGCATCGGTCCGGAATCCACGCCGATCGACACGGACGCCGCCAGCTGGCGCTTCTGGGAGCCGCCGGTCGGTGCCGGTGGGCACGAGCCCGGCTTCCGCCGCCGCCACACGTACAACCAGCCTCCCTACACGCCGGACCCGATCGTCCCCGATACCTATGGGGAGGCGTTGTCATGACCGAACGGATCCTGATCACCGGCGCGGCGGGACGCATCGGCACAGCTCTGCGGCCGCTGCTCGCGCGACCGGGCCGGATATTGCGGCTCCTGGACATCAACCCGGTGGAACCCGGCCAGGACGACGCGGAGATCGTCACCGCCTCCTTCAACGACCCGGACGCGATCGACGGGGCGTGCAAGGGTGTGGACGCCGTCGTGCACCTCGGAGGGAAGCCCGGCGAGGGCCCGTGGGAAGAGCTGGCCGAGGTGAATGTCGAGGGTACCCGCCAAGTGCTGGAAGCCGCGGTACGGCAGGGGGTACCGCGGATCGTCCTGGCCTCGAGCATCCATGCCGCCGGCTTCTGGACCCGGGACGACGTCGGGCCGGACGGTTCCCTCCCGGCCGGTGTGGCTCCGCGCCCGGACACCCTTTACGGCGTGAGCAAGGCGGCGGTGGAGGCGTTGGGGAGCCTGTACCACTCGCGCTTCGGCATCGATGTCAGCTGTCTGCGATTGGGCGCGTACCGGTCCGAGCCGTTGTCCACCGTGGACCTCACGGTCTGGATCTCCCACGGGGACGGCGCGCGCCTGGTCGAGGCGTGTCTGGCCGTGCCGGCCCCGGCCGCCTTCCGGGTGCTGTGGGGCATCTCGGCAAACGCCCGGGGCTGGTTCTCCCTCGCCGAGGGCGAGGCGATCGGCTACCGGCCCGAGGACGACGCCGAGCGCTTCGCGGCCGGCATCGCCGGTCTCGAGCGCTTCGACTGGTCCGACCCGGTCCTGCACCGGGTCGGCGGCGGTTTCTGCGCCATGCCGCTGGGTTGATCGGGACGCCCGCGGCTTGTTGATCCCCCTCGGCGCTCGTCCGAGGGGACCTGGAAAGGACGAACGCAGTGAAAGAGCACGCGGGGCGGGTCGCCCTGGTCACGGGAGGGGCGAGCGGGATCGGCCGGGCCACGGCCGAACTGCTCGCCGCCGCCGGGGCCGCGGTGGCGGTCAACGGGCTGCGGGAGGGTGACGCGGCCGAGACCGTCGAGGCGATCGCCGCGGCCGGCGGCCGGGCCGTCCCGGTGATCGCAGACGTCTGCGACGCCTCGGCGGTCGAGCGCGCGGTGCAGACCGCCGTCGACGCCTTCGGCCGGCTGGACGTGCTGGTCACCTCGGCGGGCATCCAGCGCTACGGGACCGTGGCCGACACCGAGGAGAAGACCTGGGACGAGGTGTTCGCGGTCAACGTCAAGGGCGTGTTCCTGGCCGCGCGTGCCGCACTGCCGCATCTGCGGCGCTCGGGGGACGGCGCGATCGTCGTGGTGTCGTCGGTGCAGGCGGTGGCGACGCAGGCGAACGTCGCGGCGTACACCGCCGGCAAGGGCGCGCTGGGCGCTCTGGTGCGGTCCATGGCGATCGACGAGGCGCCGTACGGAGTGCGGGTGAACGCCGTGTGCCCGGGCTCGGTGGACACCCCGATGCTGCGGCGCTCGGCGCGGCTGTTCAGCGACGGCACGCAGGAGGGGGTCGATGCCCTGCTGGGCCAGTGGGGGCGTGCGCATCCGCTGGGCCGGATCGCGCAACCGGCGGAGGTCGCGGAGGTGGTGGCGTTCCTGGCCGGGCGCCGGTCCGCGTTCGTGACCGGCGCCGATATCCGGGTGGACGGCGGCCTGCTGGCCTCGCTGGCGGTCGCCCTGCCGGAAGACGGGGAGTGAGTGACGCCGATGCGGGTGGCTCTGGGGCATGTCGACGAGTACGACGAGCGGACAGCGATGTTCGCGCATCAGCTGGGTTTGCAGAGCGTGCAGCTTCATACGCCGAGCAATCTCGTTGGCGCTGAAGGGTTCTGGTCGGAGGCGGAGCTGCGGGCCTTGCGAGAGCGGATCGAGGGTGACGGGCTGCGGCTGGAAGGGCTGGAGAACGTTCCGGCCGCGCACTTCGCGCTGATTCAGCGTGGGGCCGCGGGGCGGGACGAGCAGATCGAGAACTACCGGCGGACGGTTCGGAACATGGGTGCCGCCGGGATCCCGGTGCTCGGGCATCACTGGATGCCGACCTATGTGTGGCGGACGTCGATGGAGGCGGTGGGGCGCGGGGGCGCGCACGTCTCGTCGTTCGATCTGGCCGATGCCGCGGCGGGGAACGCTTTAGCGGCGTACAAGCTGACGCCGGAGGAGCCGATCGATCCGCCGCTGAGTGCCGAGGACATGTGGGCGAACTACCAGTACTTCCTGGACGCGGTCTTGCCGGTCGCGGAGGAGGTGGGGGTACGGCTGAGTCTGCACCCTGATGATCCGCCGGTCGCCGAGCCGCTGGGCGGCGCGGCACGGATCTTCACTTCGCCGACGGCGCTCGCCGAGGCGCGGGACCGCGCGCATGGCAGCCGTGCCTGGGGCCTGACGCTGTGCACCGGGACGGTTTCGGCGATGGCGGGGGCGGCCAACGTCACGGAGGTCATCGATTTGCTGGGGCCAAGTGGGCACATCGCGTACGTGCACTTCCGGGATGTGCGCGGGACGGTGCCGACGTTCGCGGAGTGCTTCCTCGGCGAGGGCAACTTCCATCCGCCGAGCATTCTGCGGCGGCTGCACAAGGTCGGGTTCGACGGTTTCGCCATCGACGACCACGTGCCGGCCCTGGTCGGGGATGCGGCGACGTGGGGTGACACGTCTTCGGAGGCCTATTGCAGCCGGGGACGCGCCCACGAACTGGGGTACATCTCAGGGATCGTGGACGCACTCGGCATCGGCGGCTGAGGATCAATCCTCGTCGTACACCTCCGGCTCCGCCTTGTCCCACGCGGCCTCGAACACGGCCCGCTCCACCGCGGCCCGGCCCAGGGCCGGGTCGTAGAGGTCGAAGGGCGGGTTGAAGGGCCAGTCGTCGGTCTTCCTGAAGGAACCGTCGGCGTACTCGACGACCTGGCGGGTGCGGTAGCCGTCCGCGCCGATCTCGGTGAGGTAGAAGGCCTCGCCGTGTTCGGTGTCCTCGTCCCAGGCCTGGCGGAGGTGGACCGTGCCGCGGCCGACGAGCGCGCCGAAGCCGGGCTGGTCGCGCTGTCCGTCACGAGTCGCCTTGAGGCTGGTCAACGGGTTCTCGTCGGCCGCGTCGATGTCGATCTCCTGCAGGTCCCAGTCCGCGGCGCGCTCGACGCTCTGCCTGGAGGTCACCACGACGACGTCCGCGACCCGTTCCATGATCTCCTTGGCGCTGCGGGCCGTGACCCACCACCACAGGCCGCCCATGCCGTAGTCGTGGCAGACGAGGTAGCGCTCCTTCACACCGTCGCGGTAGCCCTCGGGCGAGGGGTCGGCGACGCGGAAGCCGAGTTCCTCGCCGGCCCGCATGGCCGCCTTGGCCTGATCCGCGCCGGTCTCGTGCCAGTTGATGAGCTGTGGGGCGCGCTCCAGGCTGGTCATGAAGCGGCGGTTGGTGCGGCCGTTGTCGGGGTCGGGGCCGATGGGTTCGTAGCCGATGATCGGGGCCGCGTAGCGGATCTGCGCGTACGGCTCGGGATGCTTCTCCAGCCAGGTGACCACCTGGTGGCCCAGGTAGATCGCGCGATCGGTGTCGATGCGGATCTGGGACTCCTCCATCGCCTCGCGCGCGGCGGTGCGCAGCAGGTCGCCGCCGTCCTCGGGCTCCGGGCGGCCGCCGGGGAGGGTGTAGCGGTGCGGGTGCTGGGGGCCGCGGTCCTGGATCAGGACCCTGCCGTCGTCGGGGTCGAGGGCCCAGACGTAAGCCTGCGTCACCGGCATACCGGGCGGGACCGGGGTCTGGTGCCACTCCATGCGCGGCAGTTCCGGATCCGCCGGCTGGTGCGCGTGTTCCGGCTGTTCCCCGTGGTGTTCCTCGGCGTCCATCGCTCCTCCATCCTCGACTCGGAAGCCCATTGTGGCCGGTGATCCAGCGCCGGACGGGGTGTTTCTGCCAAGCTCGGCTCATGGCGATCGTTTTCCGAGCGGCGCGCGCCTACCCGCGCCGCAACCCGATGACGTTCGCCTACCTGCTGGTCATCGTGGCCGGGCTGCTGTTCCTGACGAAGGTCCTGTCCGGCCCCGCCGCCGACCACCTGAAGATCACGATCAGCACCAACCCGCACAACATGGCCCATGACCCGCTGGCGGTCCTGCTGGCCAGCCCCTTGTTCGCGGCCACCGACAGCGGCCTGCTCTCCCATCTCCTGATCATCGCAGGCGGCGTCGGTGTCTGCATGGCCGCGCTGGAACGCCGGGTCGGCGCCGTCCGCACGGCCGCGGTGTTCCTGCTCGCCAACACCGTCGCCACCGCCGTGGCCACCAGCGTCGCCGCCGCCGCGATCCACTCCGGCCGCTACCCGGCGAAGTGGTGGGACGGCTACGACTACGGCATCAGCTACGGCGTGCTGGCGATCGCCGCGTCGGTGACGCCGCTGGTTCCGTCGGTGCCGTTGGTGCCGCGCGCGATGCGGCTGCTGTGGGCGGCGGGGGTGTTCGCCTACCCGTTCGTCAGCGCGCAGTGGTTCGGGCTGCTGCCGAACTTCGCGACCATCGGGCACGAGACGGCCGCCGCGTGCGGGCTCGCCGCGGGGTACTTCCTGATGCGGGACGGCGCGGCGCCGACCCCGGTCCCTAGGACTCCTGTGCCGGCCGTCGCAGCGCCACCGTCAGCACCGTCGCCTTAACGTCCAGCTGCTCGAACTTCTCCGGGTCCACATCCCGCAACGCGGCCGACGGCCGAGGCTCCAGCAGCCGCTCCAGCACGAAACCGCCGTCCAGCATCTCGTTCACGAAGGTCTCGACGGTCATCCGCTCGAAGTTGATCGTGAACCCGGTCCCGGGCCCGCCGATCGGCGCGTCCACCCGGCCGCCCTCGTAGTACGAGCCGCCGAGCCAGCGCTGCTCGCTCATCGGATGCGTCGTTGAGACCAGCAACCGCCCGCCTGGCCGCACCACCCGCCGCAGCTCCGCCAACAGCTGCCGCCGCGCGTAGAGGTGGTGGTAGACCAACGCCATCACCGCCAGGTCGAACGAAGCGTCCGCGAACGGCAGCGGCTGCTCCAGGTCGTGCTGCAAGAAGGTGCCGCGCTCCCCCGCCGTGCGCCCGGCGATCCGCACCAGCTCCGCGCTGCCGTCGATCGCCGTCACCGTCGCACCCCGGTCGGCCAGCGCCGCGGCGTAGAACCCGGGCCCGCAGCCGACGTCGAGCACGTCTTGGCCCGCGACGTCGCCGATCAGGGCGAGCATCGCGGGCCGGTCGAGGTAGGCGTTGGTCGGATGCTGCTGGCCGGTGCCGGCGAAGAAGTCGGCGAGGCCGCCGTGGTACGAGGTGTCTGCGGGCATCGGATCAGGATGACAGACGCCTCGCACCGGGCGGCAAGCTTTTCCCGACCCTTCGTCAGGGCACGAATGCCCCCGGGAACTGTCCCGCCGGCGCCCACGACACGGGCCAGGTGGCGCACGCTCCATGCGGGTCGGCGGGCAGCACGAACTTCACGTCCTGGATGACTTTCAGGTCAGGCGTCAGCACGGAGTACTCCGGGCTGTGGCCGGTCAAGGGCATTGGATCCCCCGCGGATCCGGTGAGCTTCTCGTTCTTGTCGACCGCGGTCACGATCTGATCGGAGCCGGTCCAGCCGGTCCACAGATGCGCGGTGACGTCCGTCCAGCCGATGCGCTTACCGCCGGCCTGGAGGTCGAAGACGGCGAGCACCGAGCCGTCCATCTCCGACAGGTAGCGGCCGTCCGGCGAGATCTGGGCCGACTCGGTCCGCGCGGACTGGTTCGTGCCGTTGGCAGCCAGACCCTCCTGGAGTGTCAGGGTACGAACTGTTGTTCCCTGTGCGTTCAGGTAGTCCAGTCGGTTGCCATCGGCGCTCAGCACCGGGAACAGCACCGAATCGTGGTCGCCCTGGAACTCCTGGATCGACCACTGACCACTCGCGACCCGGGTGAGCACTGCCTGCGGGATCGGAACCGAGGCCAGGCGACGGCCCGACGCCGGATCGTAGAAGTCGGCCGTCCGGCTCTTGAGTGTGAGCTCGCCTGTGACCTTGATCGTGTCCCATGTCAGGTTGCTGACGATCTCCTTACTGTCAGCCGTCCAGTGCACACCGCTGGAGCCGGCGACCGCGTGCGGCGTCACCCGGCCGGCGACCGCGTCGGCCCAGGACCCGACCGCCCACGATTGTGCGGCAACCACGTCGCCCACTTCGACCAGCGCCTGCTTCCCGTCCGGTGACGGGTAGAAGGAAGTCGCCACTTTGCCTGCGACCCCGTGATACTGCTGCGTCGCCGGGTCCCAGACGTAGGTCAGGTCCAGCTTCGGTCCGTGGCCGTCGAAGCACTCCGCCGCGAACGAGACGAGCGCCGCCTGGCCCGCCGCGTTCGCGGGCGTGTCCGGCGCCGTCAACGCCGCCGGCGAGCCGTTGCCCGATCCGCCTCCGCCGTCGAGCGCCACCACGCCGACTGTCGCGGCCACCGCGAACGCCGTGCCGACGGCGATGCCCGACACCCACCGGGCTTGCCTGCCCGCCGTCGACCGCCGCCACCACGAACCCTCGCCGGCCTCGGCGAGCGCCCGGTCCGACAGCCCCAGCAGGAGCTGGTCGGCCGCCGGGTCGTCGACGGCGTCGGCCAACGTCTCCTGCAAGTCCCGCTCTGTCAGCATGCCGCCTCCTCCTTCAAACTGTCCTTCGCGGTGATGTCCGTGCTCACCCGCAATGCCTTCAGCGCCTTGTGATGCTGGCTGCGCACGGTCCCGGCCGAGATCCCCAGCACCTCGGCGATGTCCTCGTCGGTCCGGTCCTCGAAGTACCGCAGTACGACCACCGCGCGCTGGCCCGGCGGCAGCCGCCGCAGCGCCGCCATCACGTCCCGGCGCACGGCGACCAGGTCCGCCGGGTCCGAGCGCTCGGCGGCCGTGTCCGGGACGGTCGCCGTCGTCCGCTCCCGGCGCCACGACAGCCGGCGGGTCCGGTCCACGTGCGCGTGGTAGATCGCTTTGCGCGCGTAGGCCTCGGCGTGGCCCGGGTCGGCGAGTTGGCCCCACTTGCGCGCCAACCCGGCCAGCGCGCTCTGCACCAGATCCCGGCCGTGTTCCCAGTCGCCGGTCAGCAGATAGGCGGTTTGCAGCAGCGCTTTCGACCGGGCGCCGACGAACTCGCGGAACCGCTGTTCATCCTCGATGTCCAATGTCCGTTGCCCTCCTCGACCTACTACACGAGGCGAGGCCCCGGAATCACTGCCGCCGGGCCCGACGGTTCGTGGGGGCGGGGTTCGTGTGGGTCACCCCGCTCGCCCTTGTCAGTGCCGTGGCGGACCATTTCCTCATGCGCTTGCTCGATCTGGCCACCACGTCCACGGCGGTCGCCGAGGCCTCGGCCCGCACGGCCAAGATCGCCTTGCTGGCCGACCGGCTTCGGACGGCCGGGCCCGAGGAGATCCGGGTCGCCGTCCACTACCTGTCCGGGGAGCTGCCGCAGCGGCAGATCGGCGTCGGCTGGGCCACGTTGCGGGACCTGCCTGCGCCCGCGACCGGCGCCACAACCGGCGCCGACGCCGGGGCTGGCGGCGGCGAGCTGGAGGTGGCCGAGGTCGACCGGATCCTGGAGGAAATCGGCCAGACCTCCGGCGCCGGGTCGCAGGCCCGCCGCCGTGACCTGCTGACCGCGCTGTTCGCCCGAGCCACCGCCGAGGAACAGGCCTTCCTGCGCCGGCTCCTGACCGGCGAGCTGCGCCAGGGCGCGCTGGACGGTGTCATGGCCGACGCGGTCGCGAAGGCGGCCGAAGTACCGGCAGCCGAGGTGCGGCGGGCGGCGATGTTCGGCGGCGACCTGGCGGCGGCCGCGCAGACCGCGCTGCGCGACGGCGTCCCGGGGCTGCGCGCGGTCGCCCTGGTGGTCGGGCGTCCGGTCCAGCCGATGCTGGCCGGGACGGCCGACGACGTGCCCGCGGCGCTGGCGAAGGCGGCCCCGGCGGCTCTGGAGTGGAAGCTGGACGGAATCAGGGTCCAGATCCACCGCGACGGCGACCGCGTCCAGGTCTTCACCCGCAGCCTGGACGACATCACCGACCGGCTGCCGGAGGCGGTCGCGCTGGCCCGGGCGCTGCCGGTGGCCTCCGCGGTCCTGGACGGCGAGGCGCTGGCGCTGGCCGCCGACGGCCGGCCGCGGCCGTTCCAGGAGACCGCGAGCCGTACCGGCAGCCGCCGCGATGTCGGGCGGATGCAGGAGCAGATCCCGCTGACCGTGTTCCTGTTCGACCTGCTGTACCTCGACGGCCGCGACGTGACCGATCTGCCGTCCCGGGAGCGCTCCGACCTGCTGGCCTCGATCGCGCCGCCGGCCGCCCTGGCCCCGCGCCTGGTCACCGACGACCCCGACGCCGCGCAGGCGTTCGCGCAGGACGCCCTGGACCGCGGGCACGAAGGCGTGGTCGTGAAATCCCTCGACGCGCCCTACAACGCCGGCCGCCGCGGCGCGGCCTGGCTGAAGGTCAAGCCGGTCCACACCCTCGACCTGGTGGTCGTCGCCGCGGAGTGGGGCCACGGCCGGCGCAAAGGCTGGCTGAGCAATCTGCACCTGGCCGCGCGCGACCCGGACAGCGGCGAATTCGTCATGCTCGGCAAGACGTTCAAGGGCATGACCGACGAGCTGCTCACGTGGCAGACCGAGCGGCTGCGCGCTTTGCAGACGTCCGCCGACGACTGGACCGTGCGGGTGCGGCCCGAACTGGTCGTCGAGGTGGCTTTCGACGGTGTGCAGCGCAGTTCCCGCTACCCGGGAGGCGTGACCCTGCGGTTCGCGCGGGTGGTGCGGTATCGCGAGGACAAGAAGGCGCAGGACGCCGACACGATCGACGCGGTGCGGGCGATCGGGCACGCGTAGCGCCGTGCCGCCGAAGGGCTCCCCCAATAGTTGCGCACGCGATAGTATCCTGATCGAAAGTATCCGGATCGCTGCACACCGGGAGCCGCGGTGACTCGTTTCGTCGGCAGAAGGCGCGAGCTGGCCGCGCTGCACCAGGTCCTCTCGCAGGTCAGTGCCGGTGACAGCGCGGGACCCGCGGGACGCTGCCTGGTCCTGCGCGGCCGCCGCCGGATCGGCAAGTCGGCGCTGGTCGAGGAGTTCGCCGGCGGCGCCGGGGTGCCGCACGTCTACTACACCGCGGAAATCGGCATCGGCGAGGAACCGCTGGCCGAGTTCGTCCGCGCCGTCAGCGCCTCCGACCTCCCGGACGCCGACGTCTTCGGCGACGCCACGCCCGGCAACTGGGCCGCCGCGTTCCGCCAGCTGGCCGGGATCCTGCCCGCCGACCGGCCGTCGGTGGTGGTGCTCGACGAGGTGCCGTACCTGATGGACGAACAGGGCGCCTTCGAGAGCGTGCTGCAGCGCGCGTGGGACCGCGAGCTGTCCCGCAAGCCGGTACTGCTCCTGCTCATCGGCTCGGACCTGTCGATGATGGAAGCCCTCACCTCCTACGGCCGCCCCTTCCACCAGCGCGGCACCGAACTGCCGATCGGCCCCCTGAACCCCGCCGACGTCTCCGCCATGACCGGCCTGGCCGACGCCGACGCCTTCGACGCCGCGCTGATAACCGGCGGCCTCCCGGTGATCTGCGCACGCTGGCGGGCGGGCGAGGACATGTGGTCGTTCCTCACCCGGGAGCTGGCCGACCCGTTCAGCCCGCTCACCGCCTCGGCCCAGCTGTCGCTGGCCGCCGAGTTCCCCGACCAGGCACAGGCCCGCGCCGTCCTCGCCGCGATCGGCTCCGGCGAGCGCACCTTCACGAACATCGCGCGCACCGCCGGCGGCATCGCGCACTCGACGCTGACCCGCGCCACCGAGGTCCTGACGGACAAGCGCGTGGTCGCCGCCGAACTACCGGTGTCGCTGGCCCCGTCGAAGGAACGCCGCTACCGCATCACCGACTCCTATCTGCGCTTCTGGTTCCGCTTCCTCGCGCCCCACCTGCCCGAGATCGACCGCATGCGCTCGGATCTGACCCTCGACCGCATCCGCACCGGCTTTCCCAGCTGGCGCGGCCGAGCCGTGGAACCGCTGGTCCGCGAGAGCCTGGCCCGCCTGCTGCCCGCCGCCGGACTACCCGCGGCCCCGGTCGTCGGCGGCTACTGGACCCGCAGCAACGACGTCGAGATCGACATCGTCGGCGCCGACCGCGCCCCCGTCGCCCGCCGCCTGCTGTTCCTCGGCTCGGTCAAGTGGCTGGACCACACGCCCTTCGACGGGCACGATCTCATCGCGCTGCAACGGCACCGCGACCGCGTCACCACCGATCCGGTGCCGCTGCTCGCGGTGTCGCGGACCGGCGCGACAGCCAAGGGACTCGACGCCGTGTTCGGTCCGGCGGATCTGCTGACGCCTTGGCAGGGGTGACCGGCTCGGAGGCCTTCAGCCACGTTTCCGCGATCCGGACCGAGGCGGACACCCGATAGGAGTCCTCGGCGATCCCGGTGACGAGCCGTTCGGCCCGCTCCGGATCCGCGGCGGCGAGCGCCACGGCAACGAACCCCAGGGTCTGCGCACGGATCGCGCCCGCGTCCGTGATGGCCGCCGCGATGCGTTCGGCACGGTCCGGGTCGACGACGGCGACCCGGGGAGCCATGAAGGCCAGCGCGTACGACCTGTTCTGCCGCGGGTTGAGGGCGGCGGCGAGCTTCTCGGCGCGGTCGAAGTCCGCTGCCATCGCGGCAGCCCCGGACCGGCTCAAGCCAAGTAAGACCAGAACCCTGACGCAGTCGATCAGGGCCCCGCGCAGGCCGTCTCCAGCCGTTTCGGCGGCGATCCGCTCGACCAGTTCGACGAATCGCTCGGCGCGACCGGCGTCCACGGCGACGAACCCGTCGGCGATCCGGGCCAACACACATGCTCTTTGCACTTCGCCGGTCGTCGTGTTGGCGAGACGCTCTACCCGGTCCAGGAGACGGCTACCCCGCTCGATGTCGAGTCCGGCCACGATCTTGGCAACGGAACTCAGCACGTCGCCTCGCTGAGAGACGTTCGCCATTCCAGCGGCCAGGTCCTCGGCCTCGCAGGCAAGTCGCTCGGCGCGGTCGGGATCGACGCGCCCGATCGCTTGAGCGATCCGGGCCACCTTGAGCGCTCGCGAGAACTCGCCACAGCCCGCTGCGGCATCCTCGGCCAGGTCTGCGACGTGTGCGACCCGACGCGGGTCGCCACCCGCCGACCACTCGACGATCCTGGCAAGTGCCTCAGCCCTCAGCTCCGGGAAGGTGATACCGTCCGCGACACCTTCGGCGAGGCCCGGATCGACGACGGCCAACGACCCGGCGACGGTGACAAGAGCGCGCGAGTACGATCCGTCCGGCACGGTCGCGGCGGTATCGACAGCTTGGCGGGCGAGACGTCGGGCCCGGTCCGGGTCCGTGGTCGCGATCGCATGAGCGCACTTGGCCAACGCGGCCGCCTTTGCTCCCGCTTCCGGCATGCGGCCGGCGACACGCTCGACACGATCAGGATCAGTGGCGGCCAAGACCTCGCAGAGCCAGTTCCGCGAGTTTCGCCTGTCACGCCTGCTCAACGTCCAGGAAGCGGTACGTTCGGCCCGGTCGGCCAGACGCCTGGCCCGATCCGGATCCGTGGCGATCAGAACTCTGACGATCTCGGCCAGCGCCCGCACCCGGGCGACCCGGTGCGGGATCGCTTCAGCGGCTGCCTCGGCCCGCGCGAGCATGACCGTCGCCCGCTGATGCAACGCGCTGTCATCCACCATCGGAACACGATTCTGCCCCGAGCCGCCCCGGCGCGCGCGATTCGACCATCACGATCCATGATGGGTGCGAGAGCGGACTGCTCATTGGTCGCCGGAGCCGTTCGCGGTGAACTGGAGATGCGCCGGCGAAGAGCCGACAAGCCGGAAACCGCTTGAGCATCGAGGAGAAACAGCCATGACCACGATCACCGCCACCTCCCCCACCCAGCAGCTCGTCCTCCGTTACTTCGCCGCCCTCGCCGACGGCGACCAGGCGGCGATCCGCGACTGCTGGGCCGCGGACGGCTCCGTCTGGTACGGCGGCGACCTGCCGATATCGGGGACCTGGCAGGGCCGCGACCAGGTCATCGACGGCTTCCTGGCGACCGCCTTCGCGCACCTGGACCCCGAGCGGGAGATCGGGCTGAAGGTCACCAACGTCTTCGGCGAGGGCGAGCAGGTGCTGGTCGAGTGGGACTCGTGGGCGACCGGGAAGACCGGCCGGCCGTACCACGAGAAGAACATCGGCGTGTTCGTCGTCCGCGACGGCAAGATCGTGGCGATGCGGGAGTACGCCGACACGCAGCACTGGGAACGTGCGCTGGTCGCGGCCTGAGGCACCCAGCGCACGCACCCGGTTCTTCAATGCTTCAGGGCTTCAGGGCCTCAGGGCCTCAGGGCCTCAGCACGCCTGGACGTAGTAGACCGGATCGAAGTTGTAGTTCGCGTTCCTGCTCCCGGGAGCGGATGCCGTGATGACGTTGTGGTTCTGGTCCTTGGTGTAGGCGTCCGTCCCGCCCGAGTTGTCGTTGATGTAGGACCCTGCTGAAAGCCAGTTCTGGAGCGCCCAGTCACCGCCGTTGTACTTGCAGTGGTAGAACGAGAACACCGTCCCGCTGTAGTTGGCGCCGGTGTAGATGCAGAAGTGCCCGCTGTGGCAGTCCGAGCCGTTGCCGGCCGCGGGGCTCGAGCAGTCGGCGTTCGACGACGTGGAGCACTGCCCGATGCCGGTGACCGACGGCCCGCTGCCGCCACCGCCCCCGGTCCACAGGTACGTGACGGTCACCCAGCCGTTGTCGTTCAGGCCGATGTTGTAGAACGTGCCGTCGGCGAGGTCGATACCGGCCGGATTGGCGACGGTCCTGCCGAACTCGTCGTGGCCGCCGTTGTACCCGCTCTGATACGCGGCCTGTGCTTCCGGCTCGCCCTGCGGCAGATCCGTGAACTCGGCACGGTTGGCGTCCCAGTAGTCGTCGTGTGTGTTCCACGGACCGATGTCCCACACCGGCGCCGTCTCACACGTGCTGGGACCGCAGACCTGGACCGAGTAGTCGCCGCTGCCGTCGGGCGACAGCGCCGATCCCGAAGGCAGCGCCACGAAGTGGTCATTGGGTTGGATGACGTGGCCGTTCGCGGTGGTCCCGCCGACCAGGCCCTCGCGCGTGGCGTACACCTGGTAGGACACGGACGCGGGAGCCAGCCGGGGGGCGACGGCGGGAGCCGCACCGCTGTCGGCGTTCAGGACCAGGTTGCTGACGGTCGGAGCGGCGCCGTTCGCGGCGTCCCGCAAGGTGATCCGCGCCTGGACCTTCGTGACCGACTCCGCCAGCGATGTCGAACCGGTGGCCGCCGCGGGCACCCACTGCGTCCACTTCCCATTGAGCCCGAGACCCCGGACATCGACCAGCGCCTGCGACCCGGCCGGCCGGGCGGCGGTCAGCGTCACGGCCACCTCGTTCGCCGGCTGGGCCAAAGCGTGCGCGGGCAACACGTCCTGCCCGTAGCCCCGCGTGTCCTGGGACGTCGAGGCATGAACCCGGCCGTCCTCGACCGTGAGCGCCTTGCCCGTCCACGCGACATTGAAGCCGGACGCCTGCACCAGCGCCGGCTTCTCGCTCCATCGGGCACCGCTCGACGCGGCCTGCGCCGTACCAGCCATCGCACCTGTGGCACCAGTCGCCACGGCAAGCACCGCCGCCGCACCGACGGCAGCTCTCTTATGCAGAGGGATTGTCATGTCTTCCTCTCGTGGGGTCGTCATGCACGTGGGGTGGCGTGCCGTCTGGCCAAAGCCTGTGATGTGACTGACACAGTCAGTAGTGTCGCAGCCCTGGAGGTTGATCGCAGTACCTTGATTCAACAGACGAGGGCGCGTGTCATAGGCAGGCGCTGCCAAGGAGCCCTTCCCCGCGACAGGCCTCCGGCGGCGGCCCGAGCCACCCGAGCTCACTCGCACGCACCCCCATCTGGAAACGGCTCCGCGTCCCGAGCCGCCGCATGAGCTCCGAGGCCTTGCGCCCGACCGTCCGCGTGGACACCCCCAGGCGGCGCGCGATGTGCTCGTCGGTCTCGCCGTTGGCCAGCATCCGCAGGATCTCTCGCTCCTCGGGGCCCAGGCCCTGGGCGCCCCGCGGGCTGGGCAGGCCCAGCGGGCGGGCGGCGTTCCAGATCTGCTCGAAGAGCGCGCACATCGCCGAGACCGCGCCGGCTCCGGTCAGGACGGTGGCGCCGGCCGAGCTGTCCCGGGGGTCGATGGGGACCAGCGCGGTGGCACGGTCGACGATGATCAGGCGCAGGGGGACGGTGGGCGCTGTGCGGATCCGGCCGCCGATGCCGGCGAGCCAGTCGGTGTAGGCGATGCTCGCCGGGTCGTTGCGGATGCTGTTCAGGTAGACCGTGCGCATGGTGACGCCGCGCTCCAGCAGCGCCGCGTCGAGGGGCTTGCTGGCCGCCAGTGTGTCGGGGCGCTGGACTGGGTCCGGGACGAGGGCGAGCAGTTCGTTCTGGGCCTGCGCGGTCAGCGTCTTCAGACGGAGCCGCACCTCGTCGACCCCGATCAGCTCTTCGGTGACGGTGCGCTCGCCGCGGGGATGCAGCTCCGCGTATTCGGCGGTGAGCATGGCAACGGCGGCGCGGCCGCTCTCCAACTGATGCTGACGGGCCACCAACTCGGCCTGAAGCCGGGCCAGGAGCGATTCCAGTCCGACGTCAGGGGCCACCGGACGCAATGTCCGCGGATGCGCCGGCGAGGTCCGGAGCAATGCCAGGCCGGACAGCTCGTCGAGGGCGGTGCGCACGTCACCCTCGGCCCAGCCCAGCGCCGCGCTGATGGCCTCGACACGGAGATCCGGCTCGCGCAACAGATACAGGTAGAGCTTCTCTGCCGCTGGCGAGACCCCGAAGGCTTCCAGCATCCCTTCCCCCGTGCGATAGAAGATCTGCGCGAACGTCAGTATGCGGTGGCTGACATACAGCGAGCAAGGATTTCGGGCACAATAAATATCAGTACCCTGTTTCGGCCATCTTCCACGCACAATCGCCGAAGCTGCCTGCCTACCACAGTTGGTGACAGGGGTATGACATCCCGTAGCGGCTGTCCGAACCCCGACAGGGCTGCCTCCGGACAGCGCCGAGGACTTCCGGTGGGCGCGTCCGGTAGCCCAGGGTCGTTCTCAGCGGCGGTTCCACGTGGGCCTGGACCATTGACGCGCTGCCCAAATGTTCCGCATGAGAGGCGGTTCATGACGCCGCCACGGCGGTAACCTCCCCGGAGGAGGCGAAGCGTATGAACCGCATCACGGCACCGATGGTCCTGATCGTCTCGGCACTGCTTGTCGCCTGCTCCTCATGTTCCTCGTCGACATCGTCGCCAACTTCGACCTACCAGGGCCAGCAGACCCACCAGGGCCAGCAGTCTGCCGCGCAGCTCAAGGCCGCGGCGCTCGTGACGTCCGATCTGCCGTTCGGTTGGGCGGTTTCGCCGCCGTCCGCGGACAGTTCGGTGACGGCTCCGTGCTCGGCGATCACGGCGGACGGGAGCAAGCAGCTCCCCGCGCAGGCCGAGGCTGATTTCCAGCAGTCGGAAGACGGGCCGTTCCTTCAGGAGATCCTTGCCTCCGGACCCGACACACAGGTTCGCGACCTGTGGTCGTCGATGCAGAAAACGGCGATCGCGTGCTCCGCGCCGATGGCCGGCTCCGACTCGACGCGCGTTTCCGCGACGACGTTCCCGTCCTACGGCGACGCGAGTTATGCCTTGCACCTGGCCGCGAACAGGTCCGGCGTGAGCTACGGCGGCGACGTCGTCGTCATCCGCAAGGGGCAGATGTACATCGAAGTCGCCGTCTTCGGCGTCGGAGGCGTCTCCGCTTCGCTGGTCCAGGAGCTGGTCGGTACGGCCGTCCACAAGGCTTCCCAGTCCTAACGGGTCTCCAGTTCCCTTTAGCGCCGCTTCGATGCTACCTTGGCCGTGAGAGTTAACGGGACCTTGGTTCCGTTAGTGACGCGTGAGGTGGGAGTTCGCCATGGAATACCGACGGCTGGGTGACTCGGGGCTCGTCGTCCCCGCCCTGAGCTTCGGCGCGGGCACGTTCGGCGGCAAGGGAGCGCTGTTCAGCGCATGGGGCGACACGGACGCCCGGGAGGCGCGGCGGCTGATCGACATCAGCCTCGACGCGGGGGTGACGCTGTTCGACACCGCGGACGTGTACTCCGACGGGGCGTCGGAGGAAGTACTCGGCGCGGCGGTCAAGGGGCGGCGCGACCAGGTGCTCCTGTCGACCAAAGCCGGCCTGCCGACCGGCGACGGGCCGCAGGACGCGGGGACGTCCCGGTCGCGGCTGGTGAAGGCGACCGAGGACGCGTTGCGGCGGCTGGGGACCGACTACATCGATCTGTTCCAGCTGCACGCCTTCGACGCGCGCACGCCGGTCGAGGAGACCGTGTCAGCCCTCGACGATCTGGTGCGCGCGGGCAAGATCCGCTATGTCGGCGCGTCGAACTTCTCCGGCTGGCAGCTGATGAAGTCGCTGGCCGCCGCCGACCGCCTGCACGCTCCGCGCTATGTGGCGCACCAGGTCTACTACTCCCTCGTCGGCCGCGACTACGAGTGGGAGCTGATGCCGCTGGCCGCCGACCAGGGCGTCGGCGCGCTGGTATGGAGTCCGCTCGGCTGGGGCCGGCTCACCGGGCGGATCAGGCGCGGACAGCCGCTTCCGGCGGGGAGCCGGCTGCACCAGACGGCGGAATTCGGGCCGCCGGTCGATGACGAGCGGTTGTTCGCGGTCGTGGACGTGCTGGACGAGATCGCGGCGGAGACCGGGGCGGCCGTGCCGCAGGTCGCCATCAACTGGCTGCTGCGGCGGCCGACGGTCTCGTCGGTCATCATCGGGGCCCGCAACGAGGAGCAGCTCCGGCAGAACCTCGGGGCCGTCGGCTGGGAGTTGACGGCGGACCAGGTCGCGCGGCTCGACGCGGCGAGCGGAAAGGAGGCGCCGTATCCGTACTTCCCTTATGAGCGGCAGGAGGCCTTCGCGCGGTTGAATCCGCCGCTTGTCCCTGCACGGTAGACCCGAAGTGTGGCGGGCACCGCTCTCTATCGGCGCCCGCCTGATGGCCCTTTTCCTTTACCGCTTCTCAGCCTGACAGCGGCATCGTCATCTGCGGCGACACCGGCGAGACGTCCTGATGCAGCTTGCTGACCGCGGTACCCATCGCGAAGAACTCGATGGCGTGCTCGCCCCACACCCAGTCGTTCTCGTGCACCGTGACGCCGACGATGCCGTCCGCGCCGACCTGGTTGCCCTCGTACTGCATGCGGCTCATGGCGATCTCGCGCGCGTCGTAGACCGCTTGCGTGTAGGTGCCCAGCTCCGTGTTCTGGCCCGAGGCCTGGAGCGCCTGCCGGAAGGTGAGGTGCGCGACGTGGTAGACACAGGTCCCCAGCACCAGCGCCCGCGGCACCCAGCCGTGCTGCCACAAAGTCCAGAAGTCCTGCCCCGACAGGTGCGAGGTGAACGGCCGCCCCGCAGGCGTCCGCAACGGCATGTTGCTGTTCTCGGCCTTCACCGCAGTCCCCACCGCGACGAACTCCATGATCTCGGCCGAGAACGCATACCGCCGCGCCCGCACCTCCACCCCGATGATCCCGTCGGCACCGAGCATGTCGGCCTCAGCCTCCATACGCGCCATCGCCAACTCCCGCGCGGTGTACATCGCCTGCGTCAGGACGGACAGCTCCTGACTGGTGTTCCACCGCGTGGGCTGAATACCGATGTGGTAAATGCTCGTCCCCATCACCAGCCCGACAGGCGTGAAGCCCGCCTGCGTCGCCAGCACGAACTCATTCACCGACAGGTCGGAGGTGAAGCAGGGGCGCCCCTGCTGCGACTGCGCGAGCCGCCCCCTCGCCGATTCCGGCAGGGGCTGTTGCTGCTGGGATATCGGTCCATTCTGCTGTGCCATCAGTCTCTCCTCGTGCACTCGTCGCGCGTCGGCGCCGACAGCCAGCCGGCGCACTGATCGTAGAACGGGAAGCCCTCATGCACGCCCGCCGACCAGCCCGTATCGCGCGCCAGGAAACGACAACGCTTCAAGTTCGTCAGCGGGCTGTGGCACCCTCATTGCATGGCACGAACGTTTGGGCATGTTCCGGGCTACCCAGAGGGAACAACCTTCAATAACCGTCATGCCGCACATGAGGCAGGCGTTCATAGGCAGACACAGGCCGGCATCACGGGAACCCCGCTTGAAGGCGCTGAATCCATCGTCTTGAACGGCGGCTACAAAGACGATGAGGACTACTGGGACACGATCGTCTACACCGGTCACGGAGGGCAAGACGCTCGCGGGAACCAAGTCGACGATCAGTCATTCGACGATCCGGGCAACGGGGCGCTGGTGCGCAGCGCCCTCGAACGACAGCTCGTGCGAGTCCTCCGTGGACCCGAGGGCGACAGGGATCATTCCCCTCCCTCCGGTTACCGCTACGACGGTCTGTACTCGGTCGAGCGGTACTGGATGCAGGACGGGCTAGACAACTTCAAGGTCTGTCGTTTCCTCATGGTCAAGGTCCTCGAGGACGAGAACGGCCGACCCTACCTCAGCCACTCGCCAGGTGACGAAGGCCTCGACGCTGAAGATGAAGCCGGCCCCGCACCCCGGGTACCGAATACGGGTAGCCGCGTCGCTCGCAAGAGTTCGGTCATAGACCAGGTCAAGTCATGGCATAAGAACCAGTGCCAGATCTGTGGCAAGACGCTCAAGGTTGCCGGCGGCGCGTCGTACAGCCAAGGGGCACACATTCGTGGTCTAGGCAAGCCGCACTACGGCCCAGACGCTACGAGCAACGTCTTGTGCCTCTGCCCGAACGATCATGTCCTCTTCGACAACGGTGCCCGTTACCTCACGGATGACTTCCAGATCATCGACGCGATCGATGGCCACACGGTTGGTGTGCTCCGCCAGCATCGGAGTCACAAGATCGACAGTAACCATGTGCGATATCACCGTAGTTTGTGGGTTGCCTGACCTCGCCGTGAACAAGAATGCCGCCGGATCACGATCCGGCGGCATCAAAAATAGCTTGAAGGACACGACGGACAGCCGCCGGCTACATCAACCGAATGGCCTAGACACCATCGGGCTTCCGCAGGTACGCGACGCCGCGCCGCTCCGCCCAGGTCCTGGTCCCGCCGCCCAGGCCTAGGGTGGGGAGGAGGCTTCCGACTCCGGAAAGGAGTACGGCCATGTCCGTCGGAGTCACATTGGAATTCCCGGCCGCCACCACCGAGCAGTACGACACCACATGCGCACTGATGGGCCTCACACCGCGTGGACCGGGTCCGTCGGGGCTGTTGTTCCACTGGGCGAGAGTCGACGGCGCCGGCATGGTACTCACCGATGTCTGGACCAGCCGCGAACGCTTCGAGGAGTTCGCCCGCGACCAGATCGCGCCGCTCAGCCGGCAGGCGGGCGTCACGGAACCGCCGACGACCACGTTCGACGACGTCTACAACTACCTTGGCGCCGGCCCGCTCGCGGACACGATCACCCCCATAGCGGTGGTCATGGAGTTCGAGGGCGAGATGCGCCAGTACGACGAAGTGATGGACCTGATGGAATTCGCCCCGCAGAGCACCGGCGCGGACGGCGGCCTGTTCCACTGGGTCACCGAGACCGAGGGCGGCGCGCGCACCACCGACGTGTGGCAGGACCGCGCCACGTTCGACGCGTTCGCCGAGTCCCACATCATCCCGTACACCGCGAAGGTCGGCGTCGCACCCGCCACCTCGGTGACGATGTACGACGTCTACAACTACTTCACCGCGGGCGCGTAGCGGTGCCGACCGACGGCACGCGATGGACCGCTCCCGCGAGATAGGCAAGGAGGTGCGAAGGTGACGGCGTTCATCCAGATCATGGAATACGAGACGAGCCACGCCAAGGAGTTCGACGCGCTGCTCGACGAATGGATCACGGCGACCGAAGGCAAGCGAACGGCCACCCACGACGTGCACACCCAGGACCGGGACCACTCCGGCCGCTACGTGGACATCATCGAGTTCCCGTCCTACGAAGCGGCGATGCGGAACAGCGAGCTGCCCGAGACCCAGCGCATCGCCGGGCAGATGCGCGAGCTCTGCGACAGCGAGGTGCGGTTCATGAACCTCGACGTCTTGCGCGACGAGGCACTGGTGGGCAGTAAGTGAGACGTGTTCGGAAACGCCGAATGCGGCGCCATCTCGAAAGATGGCGCCGCATTCGCAAATACAACCGCTGCCCTCTAACCGCGCCCGGAGTGCTCCCCGAAGAAGGCCCGCATTCCACCGGCGAGCAACTCGGGCTCCTCGAACGGCAGGAAGTGACCGCCGACCGTCGCCGAACGCCGGCGCCGCACGTCGCCGCAGCTGCGGTGCCATCCGGCGTGGATATTCGCGGTCCTCGATCCCCAGTGTCGCGGCGAGCGGGACGGTGGCAATGGGCGCGGCTCGTTGTGGTGGTAGCCGAAACGGGTACGGAACGACGAGCCGATGCATCCGGTGAACCGGTACAGCGCCACCAGCGTCAACAGGTCGTCGCGGCTGAAACGGGGCTCCAGCCTCCCGTCGTGGCCGGTCCACGCGTAAGAACTTGTCGAGGATCCAAGCCGCCAGACCGATCGGCAAGTCGTTGAGCGACGCCGCGGCAGTGTCCGGACGTGTCTCTTGCATCGCGCTGTAGCCGAAGTCGGACTCGTCGAACTTCTTCAGCGAGTCCGTCAAGGCCTGCTCGTCCGGATCGAGCGGGGGTCGGCCGGGCCGACGGTGGGCATCTTCGCGTGCAGCAGGTGGATCCCCGAAACTGCTCGGGATGCCGGATCGCCAGCCAGTTCGTGATATCGGTCCCGACGTCCGAGCCGTATGCGCCGAACCGGTCATAGCCAAGCTCCGTCATCAGCTTCGCCCAGACGTCTGCGATCGCCGCCCGCGTGTGCGGACCTTGCAGCGGATCGGAGAAGACCAACCCCGGACGTGGACGGGGATCACCAGGTCAAAGTCTTCCGCCAGCAACGGTGACAGCTTTAGCAACTCGGTGAACGCGTTCGGCCAACCATGGCTCAACAATAAGCATTCAACTCCGACTCGAAGCCCGCCAGTCGAACTCCTCCCGCCAGTACCGACCCAGCTCAGCCAGGTAACCGCAGTCCATCCCGGCCGACCACGGCTCCCCCGGCGTCGGGTGCGGCAGCTGGGTGCGCGCCAGGCGCTCCCGCAGATTGGCGAGGGCATCCTCTGCCGAACTGCTTGTATCCCCACCAGACACAGTTTTCACCGTAGTCGATACTGGCGCAGAGCGCTTGGCCGATCGCAGAGCGCGATCCTGGCGGAGAATCGCAAACCCGCTTCTCGCAAGTCCGACCAAAACGCAAATGCTCGCCCCTGATCGATCACCCGATCCGTTGGCCCTCGAACTCGAACGCCACCAACTCCTCACGCGTGACGATCGGCACGTCCCCGCGTGCTTGCAGCCACGCGAACGTCGCCTCACGGAACCGCCTGTCGAACGCCTCACTTCGAACGCTGTTACGCCCCACGCCGGCACCTTCCCACGACGGCCGGCACGGGGTCCACCGGAGCGGCCGGCATCCCGTCCGGACGAGCCGCAATCGCAGGGTTGACCCGATTCCACACGATGGCGGGCCATCACGTGTCCGATTCACCCGTTTGGCTCTGAGCCGACCCACCCGGCTGCCACAATGGACGCCGTGACCGACGTGCCGACGCCGCAGCCGTTCGCCTATCTCGGCGCCCCGAACGCGCAGCTCTACAGCACGGCGCTCAGCGTTTTCGCCCTGGCCAAGCAGCGCTTCACGGTGCATCTGCGGCCCGAGGACGTCCTGGCCGACTGGCCACGAAACTCCGATCCGATCGTCCCGCCCGCCGACGTCCCGCCGCTTCCCGACCCGGACGCCCTGATCCAAGCCCTCGACAAGCTCGTCGAATGGGGCAACCTCCGCTCCGACGCCGACACGGGTCGGGTGACCACGGTCGAGGACTTCAACCGCGCCCGCAAGATCTACCAGCTGACCCGACACGGCCAAGCCGCGCTTTCCGCGATCGAGCACTATGAACAGGCCCTCGGTCTTCGCGGGCGCCTGCAGACAGTGGCCCTGGCCGACATCGCCGAACAGCTCACCGCCCTCCTGGTCCACGCCGAGGCATCGGAGGCACCGGACCAGGCCACCGTCGGGCTGCTGCTGTTCGCCCTCACCGAACGCTTCACCGGCCTGGCCGACAACGCTGAAGCATTCATGTCCTCGCTCCGCCGCGCGGTGGACTTCACCGACGGCGACGAGGACGCGTTCCTGGCCTACAAGGACCGGCTGATCGAGTACATCGACAAGTTCATCGCCGACCTGGCCAACCGCGGCGCACAAATCGCCGGATTGATCGAGAGGATCGAGACCGCTGGGATAGTGCGGATTCTGGAGGCCGCCGCCCGCCGTGAGGCGGTGGACGCCGTGCCGGACCACCACGCGGACGCCGACAGTTTCGACACCTACACCGCCGCGGTCCAATCGGCGGTCCGTGACTGGGAGAACCGCTGGCGCGGGCTTCGCGAATGGTTCGTCAGCGCCGGAACCCGACGCCCGTCCCAGGCCCGCCTGCTGCGCAACGCGGCGGTCAGCGGCATCACCAATCTGGTGAACACCGTGGCCGTCCTCAACGAACGACGCGGCGGCCGCTCGGACCGGTCTGCCGACTTCCGCGCGCTGGCGCGGTTCTTCGCCCAGGCTCCGGACGACGGCGCGGCACACCGGCTCTGGCGTGCGGCGTTCGCCCTCGCCCCGGCCCGTCACCTGACAGTCGACGCCCAGACCGAAGACGCGTGGGAGGCCGCCGAATACCAGCCAGGAACCCCGTGGGCCGATGCCGAACCCCTGCGGATCAGCCCCAGGCTGCGCGAGACCGGTTCCTACGAGCGGCGCGGCAGCGCGAACAAGGCGATCGACCGTGAAGCAGGCCGTCGGAAACTCGCCGAACTGGCCGAACGCCAGGCAGCCGAGATCGCCGAGGCCCGGCGCCTATTGGCCACCGACGGCCCGGTCCTCCTGTCGGAGCTGGCCGGCCCGGACGGCCTGGATCCGCGTGCGTTCCAGCTGTTCCTGTCCGTCCTGGGAGACGCGCTGGCCGCGCGCCGCCCCGGCGTCTCCACGACGACGGCCACCAGCGGCGACGGCACGATGGAGATCCGGCTCAAGCTCGTCGACGCCGCGAGGATCGTGCGGATCCCGACCGCAGACGGCACGCTGTCCGGCCCGGAACACGTGATCGAGATCATCGACCTGTCCGCGCACGGCCGGGAGGACCGGCACCGATGACTGTCCTGGACACCACGCCGCTCACGCCGTCCGCACCGGCCACGACCACTGCCGCCGACCACGATGTCGAACGCCGCCGCGCCGCCCGGGCCCTGCTGGCCTCACCGCTGCTGACCGCCCGCGACGACGACTTCCGCCTGGTCCGCAAACACGCCGCAGCACTGACCAGCTGGTTCGCCGAGCAGGCCGGCTGGCGGCTGGCCGTGGACGCCGAGACCGCACGCCTGTTCAAAAAGCCGGCCGACCTGGGTGACGCGACTCGCGCAGCGCGCACGCCGAAAACCAAAGTCCCGTTCACCCGGCGCCGCTACGTGCTGCTGTGCCTGGCCCTGGCGGTGCTGGAGCGTTCGGAGTCGCAGACCACGCTGGGCCGTCTGGCCGAGGGGGTGCTGACCGGCGCGGCAGACCCGGCGCTGACCGAAGCGGGAATCACCTTCGCCATGGAACGCCGCGAGGAACGCGCCGACCTCGTCGCCGTCGTCAGACTTCTGCTGTCCTGGGGCGTGCTCACCAGGGTCCAAGGCGATGAGGAGGCCTTCGTCTCCGACGGCGGCAACGACGTCCTCTACGACGTGGACCGCCGGGTCACCGGCGGGTTGCTCGCGACGTCGCGCGGCGCGTCCACCGTGACCGCCCCGGCCTTCGAGGAGCGCCTGACGGCGCTGGCAGCAGAACCGCTGCCCGACACCGACGACCTGCGCCTGCGCTCGCTGCGGCACGCGATGACCCGCCGCCTGCTGGACGACCCGGTCGTCTATTACGCCGACCTCACTGAGTCCGAACGCGCCTATCTGGTCAACCAACGTGTCGCCATCACCCGCCGCATCACGGAGCTGACCGGCCTGATCCCCGAGATGCGCGCAGAAGGCATCGCCATGGTCGACCCGGATGACATGCTCACCGATGTCCGCATGCCGGAACAGGGCACCGACGGCCACGTCACCCTGCTGATCGCCACCAAACTCGCCACCGACGGCAGAGCCCCGTCCCTGCTGGAGCTCACCGGCTTCATCCAAGCCCAGGCCAAGGTCCACGCCTCATACTGGCGTAAGACCGCACAGGAACCCGCAGCAGCCGCCGACCTGGTTGAGCAGGCTGTCGCCAAGCTCGAAGCCCTCAAACTGGTGGTCCGCGTCCCCGACGACCACGGCGAGCCGCGGATCCACCCGCGCTCGGCGCTGATGCGCTTCGCCATGGCCGAACCGACGATCAAGAAGGCCGGAGTCCGCTCGTGAACACCCCGACCACGTCCACGACCGAAGCGCTGCCCCAGCCGGTCCGCGAACGCTGGCAGCCGCTGCGCGCGGGCCTCATCGACGTGTTCTACTACGACGCCGAAGAGTTCCGCTTCCACGACGGCCGACTGCTGCTGCGCGGCAACAACGGCACCGGCAAGTCCAAGGTCCTGGCGCTCACGCTGCCGTTTCTGCTGGACGGGGAGCTGATCCCGTCCCGCGTCGAACCCGACGGCGACCGCAACAAGCGGATGGAGTGGAACCTCCTGCTCGGCGACAAGCACCCGCACGACGAGCGCCTGGGGTACACGTGGCTGGAGTTCGGCCGGATCGGCGACGACGGAGTGCCGCTGTACCGGACCATCGGGTGCGGCCTGAAGGCCGTGCGCGGGAGGGGCATCGCCGATCACTGGTTCTTCGTCACCGACCAGCGCGTCGGGCCGGAGCTGCCGCTGCGCAACGAACACCGCGTGTCGTACTCCCGCAAGACGCTGGAGGAGAAAGTCGGGCCACACGCGGTGTACACCACCGCCAAGGCGTACCGCCGCGCGGTGGACGAGGCACTTTTCGGGCTGGGCTCCGAACGCTACGAAGCCCTCGTCAACCTCCTGATTCAGCTGCGGCAACCGCAACTGTCGAAGAAGCCTGACGAGAAGCTGCTGTCGAAGGCCCTCACCGAGGCGCTGCCGCCGCTGGCCGACAATCTGGTCGGGGAGATCGCCGAGGCCTTCCGGGGTCTGCAAGACGAGCGGGACACGCTGACCGCCCTGGTCGAGGCCCACAGCGCGGCTTCAGCCTTCCTCTCCCATTACCGCCGCTACGCCCAGGTCGCCGCCAAGCGCACCGCCGCGGGAGTGCGGCACGCCCATAGCAAGTACGAGCAGCTGGGGCGCGATTTAGGCGCGGCGACGACGGCCCGAGAGGAGGCACACACCGCGTTCACCGCCGCCGAGCACGAACTGGCCGAACTCGAAGAACGCAAGACCCTGTTGTCCGCGCAGAAGGACGCGTTGAACCGCGACCCCGCGATGGACACCGCTCGCGAGATCGAACGGCTGGCGGCCTCAGCCGACGCGCTGGCCGGCGTTGCGCGCAGTCGTGCGGACGACCGCCACCGCGTGCTACGGGACGCTGAAACCTGGACGGCCCGCGCCGCGACGGCTCGAGGCAACGCCGAAACCGACGCGGACACCGTCCAGGCGCAGCACCGCGACGCCGAGGCCGCAGCCGAGACCGCAGGCATCGATCACTCCGCCGTCCGCGCTGCCATCGCAGTACTCGACGCCGCACCGTTCGACGCCTCGCCGACGCGCACGTCCGCCGAGGCACTGATCCGCGACCGCCAACAGGCGATCAACGGTTTGCGTGGTCTGCACACGGCATCCGACGTGGCCGCACGCCAACTGGGGGCGGCGCGGGCCGCTGCCGAGCGTGCTGCGGCGACCGCGACCGCCGCAGCAGAGCAGGCCGTCGCCGCCGCCGATACCGTCGCGGCGTGCGGCGCATCCCTGATCAGCACATGGGAGACCTGGAGCGCCGACTGTTCCGAGATCGTGCTGCTGGATCGCGAGGAGGCGCTTTCCGAGCTCGGGCTCTGGGTCAGCACGCTCGACGGCCCGAACCCGATGATGGTTCGGGCCGACGAGACCGGCCGCTCCCATGCCGCCTCACTGAACCGCCGCAGTGCGGAGATCGACGCCCGGCGCGCCCACGTCGAAAGGGCCCGGTCCGTCATCGCCGAAGAGATCGCCAGCCTGGAGCAGGGGCACCACAGCGCCCCGCCGGTCCCGCACACGCGTGAGGCGGATACCCGCCTGGACCGGCCAGGTGCACCTCTGTGGAAGGTCGTGGACTTCCACGACCACATCGCGGAGCCGGACCGCGCCGGCCTGGAAGCCGCGCTGGAGTCGTGCGGCCTCCTGGACGCCTGGGTCTGTCCCGACGGCCGGCTGACCGACGCCGTCGGCGACACGCTCGTCTCACCAACCGGCCCGGCTCCCGGCGTCACCCTTGCCAAAGCCCTACGCCCCGCGATCGACACGGCTGATCCTCAGGCAGCCGCGCTCAACGAGCCGACCGTCGCGGCCGTCCTGGCCGCGATCGGCGGCGTCCCGGGCGGCGACGACGGCGACCATCACACCTGGGTCAGCCCGGACGGACGCTTCCGCCTGGGCGCGCTGCGCGGCAGCTGGCGCAAAGAATCAGCCCTCTACATCGGCGACGGGGCACGGGAAGCCGCGCGCCGCGCGCGTCTGGCCGATCTCGCCGAACAGGCCGCCGTCCTGAAGGCACAGATCGAAGAACTGGCCGACTCCTCGCACGCCGTCGCCGCGCGCTTGGACACCCTCGCCGAGGAGCTTCGCACCCAGCCGTCCGACGCGGCACTGCGCGATGCCCACAGCCGCGCCGCGACTCATGCCGAAGCGGCTCGGGTCGCCGCCGACCTGCGCGAGGAGGCTCTCGCAGCTGTCGAGCCCGCGGCCGAGGCAGCGCAGGAGGCCACGTCGGCGCTGCTCGCCTTCGCCGAGGACGTCCGCCTGCCCGCGGACCTCGGCGCGCTGGAGTCCGTGGCCGAAGCACTGAACGAATACCGGACAATCCTGTCCGGGCTGTGGTCGGCGCTGACCACGGCGAGCCGTTCCGCGGCCGAGGCCGCCGACGCCGAAGCCCGGCGGCACGATGCCACCGCCCGCCTGGCCGAAGCCGACGACGCGGAACTCACCAGCCGGTCCGCCGCCGAAGCCGCAGCCGAACGGCACCGCACCCTGGTGGCAACCTCCGGCGCGGCGGTGGAAGAGCTCTACCGCCGCCTCGAAGCGGTCGGCTCGGCTTTCACAGCCACCGAAGCCGCCGTGAAGTCCGTCGGCGCCCGCCGAGAACAGGCTCTCAAGGACCGTGAACGCGCCGAAGGCCGCCGCCAGCAGCTCCAGGAGGACATCGCGGAGGCGACCACCGGCCGCGACGAGGCCATCGCCGCCCTGCGCCGCTTCACCGCCACCGGCCTGCTCGCGGCCGCGCTGCCAGACCTCGAACACGCCGATCCCGCCGACACGTGGGTCCCGGCCCCGGCGGTCGCCCTGGCCCGCGCCGCCGACGCCGCACTGACCGCCGTCGACGACGCCGACAGCGCGTGGGAACGCGTCCAGCAACGGGTCTCGCGCGAGCAGCAGGAGCTGTCCGGCGCACTGGCCCGCCACGGCCACCAGGTCGGCATGACCCTGCAGGACGGCCTGATGGTCGTGGACGTCCAGTTCGCCGGCCGCACCCAGGACGTGCCGTCGCTGGCCGCAGCCCTGGACACCGAAGTCGCCCAGCGCACCCGCCTGCTGTCGGCGAAGGAGCGCGAACTGCTGGAGAACCACCTCGTCGGCGAAGTCGCCGGGGCCCTCCAGGAATTGATCACGGAGGCCGAGAACACCGTCAAGGCGATGAACGACGACCTCGAAGCCCGGCCCACGTCCACCGGCATGGCCCTGCGCTTGATCTGGCGCACCGCGAAGAACGCGCCGGAAGGCCTCGACGCCGTCCGCAACCGGTTGCTGCGCAAGGCCGTCGACGCGTGGAGCCCCGCCGACCGCGCCGCCGTCGGCGAGTTCCTTCAGCGCCGCATCGCCGACGACCGCGCGGCAAACCCGGCGGACACCTGGCACGACCAGCTCACCCGCGCCTTCGACTACCGCGCCTGGCACGAGTTCGGCATCCAACGCCGCGCGGACGGCACCTGGATCTCAGCCGCCGGCCCCGCCTCCGGCGGCGAGCGGGTCCTGGCCGCGTCCGTCCCCCTGTTCGCCGCCGCTTCCTCGCACTACTCCTCCGGGAACCGGCACGCCCCACGACTGATCGCCCTGGACGAGGCGTTCGCGGGCGTCGACGACGACTCCCGCGCCAAATACCTCGGCCTGGTCGCCGAATTCGACCTGGACGTCGTCATGACCTCCGAACGAGAATGGGCCTGCTACCCCACCGTGCCCGGCATCGGCATCGCACAGCTGGCCCGCACCGAGGGCGTGGACGCCGTCCTGGTCACGCCGTGGCGCTGGGACGGACGCGATCGCGTCCGCCTACAGCGAGCTGAGCCGTACCTGCCGCCCCAGCGCACCCGTGAAAGCGACTCGCCATCCAGTGACGCCGACGGCGCGTTGTTCGACCTCGGATCCCGATGACCGACCGCACCCCGGCTGCGGCCCTCGACATGCCGCGCCTGCAGCGCCTGCTCGGCTCCCCGGACATGGCATGGCTGGTGGACCGGGTCGCCGAACGCATCGCCTCCGGAACCGAACCAGCCGACGGCACAGCCACGCTGGCCGATCCGTCCCCGGCCCAGCGCCGCGCTCTCGAACTTCTCCTCGGCCGGCCACCAGGGCGCGGCAAGTCCCTGACCGCACGCCTGCCAGACATCGACACCGTCTTGAGAGAATCAGGGATCAGCCCGGAGGGCCTGGACGCCGCCGTCAATGCCCTCCGCGGCCCGATCACCGTCCGACGCGAGGCCGAAGCCGCTGCCGACCGCGCCTGGGACTCAGCCCTCGAGCCACTGGAACGGCTTGCAGCCGATCGCCCGGAATTGACCCGCTGGTTGCAGCAGGTGCGGGCCACGGGCCTGCTCAAACGACAGGCAGCAAACCCGGCATCTGGAGCTGAGCTTGCCGAGCAGGCCGCACGCGTCCTGTCCGCCCTGCCGCACCCCGGCATCGTCCGACCTGTCTTCGCCGCCCAAACAGTCGGTCACGCGCACGCCCTGGACGACGGCCGGCCCCTCACGGCCCTCGTTCTGAGCGCCATCCGATCCCACGCGGGACTGGCGGCAACAGACACCGCCACCTCGGAGGGCCGCCGTGGCGCCTGGGCCGCCGTCGGCGTCGCCGCCGATGACTTGTCCTCCCGCATCCTGGTCCTCAACGTCCCGCCACCGCACAACGACAGCTTCCTCTCCCGACTCCTAACGCTCGGCGCCGCCACCGGTCAACCTCTGGTCCTGACCCTCCGCGACCTCAACAGCCTGCCAACCCCAACGGCTACGGACCGCACCATCGCCGCCGATCTGACCGGAACCACAATCAACGTCTGCGAAAACCCGGCCGTCGTCTCGGCAGCCGCCACCGCACTCGGCACCACCTGCCCACCCCTGGTCTGCCTGGAGGGCACTCCGTCCGTCGCCGCGAACCGGCTGCTCCGCCAACTGCTCGCCCGCGGGGCGAACCTTCGCTACCACGGCGACTTCGACTGGGGCGGCATCCGCATCGCCACCAGCGTCTTCAACCTCGCCGAACGTTGCGGCACCCCAGCCGCTCCCTGGCGATATGACAGCTCCGCGTACCTGGAGGCAGTCGCCCGGAAGCTCGGCACAACCCTCCCCCAGGCCAAACCCCGCGACACCCCCTGGGACCCGGACCTGCGGCATCACATCGAGACTCACGCACTCCGCGTCGAAGAAGAACACGTCATCGACGCACTCCTCACCGACCTGACACGTCACCAAACCTAGCCCCGTCTCGTGCATCGACGGCACCGCCAGCCCTTCGCTGCGGCTCTCGGCTACGGCGGCGCACTCCAGCCCGGGTCGGCCCGAAATCTCGGCGGCGACAATAACGCCGACCGCCCCTGAGCTGCGTTTTCCTGACCAACCCCCGGAAACAGAACCAGCCGGAATCCACGACTTGTGGATTCCGGCTGGATTCGCCCCGAGGCAGGTACACACGCCCTGACCTGCGGTGGAGCGTAGCTAAAACATACGTGGAGCCGGCGGGTATTCAATAATGCTCTACAGGCCATCGCAGCGACCTGCGGCTGAGCATATCCGCGAAGGGCCGTCCGCAAACTCAGACAGGCATCGGGCACAGGAAGGATCCAACAGAAGGCCGTGAGCAATTTGATCGCACATGGACCGCGACCGCAGACAACGAGGTCAGATCGGGCAGATCCGAACGACGTGATCACGATAGACCCAAATGGACAAGCATCAGCGTAGAGCGCCAGGCACTCGAGCCCCCAACCCCCCACGAGTAGCCGCACGATTGGGGTTGGGGCGTGCTGGCCTGGCGGTTCGGCTCCGAGGTGATCAGCAGGCCGTCGACCCGGCGAGGACAAGTTCGGTGCTGGGCCGGCGGGTCGGGCGCTTGGCCGCCTGGTCGGAGACCAGGGCGCCGATCGCGGTGATGACGTCGGGCAGGTCGTCGCGGTCGCCGGTCCAGCGTTGCAGGCTGGTCCACTGTTTCGGCTCGGCGATGGCGTGCTCGACCATGATCCGCTGTTGGGACTGGCGGCGACGGGTGTTGTCGTAGAAGTTGTGCTCACCAGGCCCGGAGTCCGCGCCGGGCTTCTTCCGGGGGTCGCTGACCTGGGCGGGGAAGTCCCGGACGAGTCCGGGGTAGCCGGAGTCGACCTCGGCGCGGACCCTGGGATGCAGGCGCAGCTGTTCTTCGATGCCTTCGGTGAGGACCTGGGTGACGTCATGCATCCGGCCCGGCCGGATGGCGCCGAACCACAGCGTCCGGCCCTGCCCATCGCTGATCATGGTGGCCTTGGCGGTGTTCTGCTTCTTCTTCCCGGACACGAACGCCTTGCGGCCTGGCCGCCCCGCCTTCGGGCGGCGGACCTGCACCTCGGTGCCGTCGATCCGCAGCCTCACCCCTTCGGCCTCGGCATAGGGGAACACGTCAGCCAAAGTGCGCAACTGGATCCCGGGACGATCCGCACAGCGAACCCGCGGGCCGCCAGCAGCGGACGGGATCTCGGCCACCGCCCGGGCCCAACTTGACTTCACACTCAGATGATCCCGCGCGCTCTTCGCGTTCTCATACCGGGTCGCCGCCCTGACGACCCCGACCGGACCAGCACAAGCAGCGATCAAGAACTCGCCTCTACTGTGCGGCTACTCGCTACCTGCAAAGCCCTAATTATGTACTCATTGATCAATAGCCTGAGCTCGCGACGCGGCTGACCTGCTCGCTGTCGTCGTAATAGCCGTGAGTGTCCGCCAGTAGCCGTGAGATCAGCCCTGTACGGGCACGAGCGAAACCGTGCGGCGTGGAGCGCTCGAACAGATGGCATACTGTTAGGACTCGTAAGCAATCGGTACCGGAGTCGCAGAGCGCACAGACGCAAGGCGCAGCGGCACGCATAATAAGGACGCTGCGGTGAACCGCAGCGGGGGGATCGCATGTCGATGCCAGTGACTAAGGCGTGAGCGACGACGCGTCCTCGGGGCCTCCCCCGATGGGCGGGTTACCACTGAGCGAGATGAAGCAGCAGTTCAGCGTCGCTTACATCCACGCCCGCGCAGCGATGGCCGGCTGCTCGATCAAGCGCCACGATACAGACTATGATGGCGTGGATATTACTGTCTCGTCGTCCGCCGACTACGGTAAGATCATTGGCGCGGAAATCGAAATTCAACTTAAATGCACGTCGCGAAAAGACTTAGTCGCCGATGACCACGTCAAGTGGAAGCTTGAATGTGACCGTCTAGCTTTAATTGCCAACCCGCGCAGGTTTCAAACCGCCTACCTCGGAGTGCTTGTAGTCCCAGAGGATCCAACACTGTGGCTTGACTATGATGAGGACACCTTGATGGGGAGAAGCATCATGTATTGGGTCAAGGCCACAGATCTCGGCATGCCGAAGCCCGGGAAAAAAACCCAAGTGGTTCATGTTCCCAAGAGTGTCTTCACTCCCAGCGCATTGCTTCATGCCTTGCGAGAAGTAAGCGCAGGTGATTATCAGTGAGTCAATTGAGCCGCGATGATTTTCGCGAGATTGCATCGACAGTGACCCCTCGCAGGGTCTCTCATTATCTCGCAACGACGTGGGATCTTGAATCGCGCGTTGAGGGAATCAAGGAGATTTGGCAACTGCGCGATGAAGACGGCAAACTTCAAGGCCGCATTATGCTACCCCTGGCGACTGATTACGTTGACTTCTTCGATCGATTTACCGAAGCGCTCAACATGGTCGGAAACGTCAGTGGTATGGATGCTAGCCGACTCATGGAGCAGATCCAGGAAACGCGAACTGATCTTCTATTAATTAGACTGGATCAGGTTGCGTCTGAAACCATCTCGTTCCATCAGGCAAAAACGACCATCGATGCAATCTATGACATCGTTCGTGATGCTGCTTACTTCACGATCGATCCAGAGCGCTTCAGGGAGCATCGTCGAGGAGCTCCTCCTGCATCTGTAGCCGACTTCCTTCGAGAGGACATAAGGCTGGGGCATACGAAGCGAGGCAGCTTCATTTTCACCTTGGTCGCAAGGTTGGGGGAAACAAATACAGGCGACTCGCGCCTGGAAGCTGACATGCCACTCGCACGTGAAGTCCTAACAAGCCTCGCGCGCAATGTTGAGAGGATCAGCACAAGGGGCGATAATCCACAGCGGGACGTTGAGCTAAATGAGCTTGATCTTCGCACCCGCCTGGTTAAACCTCTTCGAAAGATCACCGATTCGGCCGGAGTTCGATCCGTCGACCTTTCTTTCGAGTGGGCGTCAGGGGAGTCGCGGCCGGACGTTGGCCTACGACCGATCGTGTTGACGCGAGACATACTGTCAGAAGGCCCGCGCAATCCTATGATGGCCATAGAGGAAAGTAGTGCAGTTAGAATTGGCGAGCACAGGGCGATTACCGGATACGTTCAGTCGCTACGGCATAACGGTACCGACGGCGACGGAGTAGCCGAAATCTCTGCCGAGGTGGACGGCTTGCCAACCACGGTTACAGCGTACCTCTCTGCGGAGGCACACGAGGTGGCGATCCGCGCCTACAGCAATAGGACACCCTTAACCGTTGAGGGAGATTTAGTTTATGAGCGCAAATCTTGGGTGTTTCATGCAGTCTCGCGGGTAACGGGTCAGGGCAGCACGCTCTGGTCCCAGTAGCCGTAATGTTCGCTTTCGCTGTTCGCCCTTCTTCGCCGACCTTCTTAGTTTCCAGCTTCGACTTCACTGCGAAGGGTACGGCGCTGATGCACGCTGCCCTGCGGACAGTGACCATACGCGGGCAAGGCATACGTGGCTCGCGCACGATCGCTCGTGGAACAGCAAGGTGAGCACAGGCTGAAGTAACCACGCTTCCCCGTCTGTACGGAGCGCAACGCGGTCGCACGAAAGGGTACGCCAACAGGTCCAGCGTCGAGCCGGCAGACCAAGAGCAACCAGAAGCGGCCTTCGTGCCGAGCCGCCCGCCGCGCCCGGGACCGGCCGCCAGGCCGCACGCCCGGGATGCGGCGGGCCGGCGGCGGCGCGGTAGCGCCGCCTTGATCTGATACAGCTCAATTCGGCAATGCGCCGCGGTATGTCTCGCCGTGCTCCAGATACAAAGTGGTGGCCTGCGATCGGGCTTCGATAGCTGCTTTGATGCGGCGTGCGAGACGCGGGATCAGCAGCGTGTCGACAAGCTCCGGATCGTGGTAGGTGCAGCCGGACCCGTAAGCGCAAGTGGTGGCTGGGGCCCGGCACGCCGCTACTAGACCACGGGTACCGACTGATCATGGCCTCTACCCAGGCAGTATTCAGGAACGTGAGCGGTTCCTGGAGGAGCGGCTGCAGCTGTGGTCAGACGCAGCGGAGTCGGAGTTGCTGTTCGACGCCCGGTTGGAGGCTCTGTTCAAGCAGGGATGTGATCTCGTCACAAGCTTCGGTTTGGAGATTCTGACGCCGGAGCGGGGACAGTTTCTCATCGGGGATGTGCCAGCGCTCACCGTCCGACACGACCAAGCCGCCGCCGGGGTCCGCAACGGGATCGCTCTGGGTGACGCTCACTCAGTCGTGCTTCCCCTAGGTCCGCGGCAGTTGGCCGCCTTCGGCCCGGTAAGCGGCTACAGCACGATCCCGGTCAAACTGAGAGATCGACTCAACGGCATCCAGGTACAGGAAGCTGATCGCTACGTCTATTTCCGCCCCGGTAGTGGACTGGAGGAGTTCGTGCGCTCTCAGCCTCGAGTCCAAGCTGTCATCCGTGGCGCCGCTCGCCCAGGCTCTACCGCGACCTGATCACAAACCTACGATGGCTGCCCACCCGGGTTATCGGGGTGGCTGAAAGCCGCTAAGGAGGTGCTCCCATTGGCAACCTTCACTCGAGAACGAGCACCTGGGTGCACCCGGCAACTGCGGAGCCGATGGCGGACCACAGAACACCTCTTCGTCAGGGTTCGCCAACAGCTGCCGCACGAGATCCCAAAGCAGGCCGGCGCGCCAGGCCGACTGCCTGGCGCGCCCGCGTCAACCCTGTTCAGGGTGTCTTTCTCTGTGCGGTCCACCGAGCAAACCAGGCATGGGCACGGATGATGGCCTGGTCAGCTGGGTCTTTCGCCAGCAGGTCTTCGTATGCGGCTTCTCCACGTACGTTCATGTGGCCGGAATCGGGCGGCGGTAGCTCATCAATGGGGCGCCATCGAAAGAACACACCTGGCGTTATCGGAGGACGGAAAGGTGGGGCCAAGCCCTTGCGCTCGGCAACAAGGGCGAGCTGGTGAGTACAGCGGTTGCGCGCGTATCTCAAAGCCACCAGGTATCTACCGTCCGCGTCTACATCGCGCACATCCGCATAGCGCTGTCCGTCGAGCTTCTTGAAGGTCTCGTCGACACTCGCCGCCCACAGCAGCGTCTCGGAAAGAGGAATGAAAACGGCGGTCACATCCTCCGAGTCGTCCGCTGCCGCTCGGTAACGATCGCCAGCGTGGCGGAAGCCTTCGAGAGCAAGAGCGAGCCTGTATTCGGGGTCGTTGAGAGCGACGGTCACGACGCCATAGTGGCACGAAGCGCTGACACCCATGGACAGTTCGAGATGCCCAGTCGAGGTGCTCCAAGGTCTTCTCGCCAGCACCTCCACGGCCGCAGGGGGCGACCCGTGATCGAACCACTCTCGGGGCGCGATCAGAGCACAACTATGCGCCGGCAAGAGCGGCGGGGCGCGATCATGTCCTTGTTCGACGAACCGGAAGTACGCTACGCCGTGGCACCCCAACGCCCCAATAGGTACCTCCACCCACCTGCCAACGCGAGGGCCAGCTTGTCAGGTGGAGAGCGCCTTTCGCGAGAGCGAAACCCGTCCTCGTTGGAAGTCGACCTCCATTACCATCACAGTCACCGTCTCGCCGACTTTGACAACCTCCGAGGGATGCCCGACACGTCGACTGGCGAGTTGCGAGATATGGATCAACCCATCAACTTCACCCAGGCCGACGAATGCTCCGTAGTTGGTCAGGCGCTTTACCGGACCTGAGACTATCTGCCCTATCACCAGGTTCCTGAGTGCCGCTTGGCGCTTAGTTTCGCGTGTGATTACCTCGGGCTGTTCGACATCACGCCGCGCCGGAGCGGGCTGATCGGGAATCGCGGCGGATCGTGTCACCCCAAGGGTAGGTAGGGCGCGGTATTCTCTTGGCAGGTTCCCGACTACCTCGATAGCGAAGCTACAGTTCTCTGTCATGTATTTCTCGTACGCTCGATCCGCGAGCACCTGGTCCTGGACCAGGTCGCCCTCCTCTTGGCGGTACTTGCGCGTCGGCTCGCCACGGAACGAGAGCCAATTGAAGCTGGTCTTGATGTAGTAACTGTCGCTGACCAGGAGTTTCGCATGGGTGTCGTCGACCTGAACTATCGCCAGTCGACCCGAGCGACGTGCCGCTGTGTGAAGGTCTTGCAGGGCCTCTCGGTCGGTCCCGGCGTTGTCGCCAAGGCCCCAGAAGATTGTGACGTCCACTGTCTGCGCAAGTTTCTCGACCCGCCTGACCCACTGCTCGGTCACGACCGTCCGTCGGATCCACGGGCTATTGATCAGCAGCCGACGTCGTGAATTCGTTAGAGCGTCCTCAAGCCACTGCGGATGCTCGTAGACCCCGAGCCACCGGATCGCTGCACGGTCCAGAGCACCGTTACCGGCGTCACCACTGTCGTCCGCGTCATCTGCTGCGAGTTGCAGAGCGATGACCTCGTCCTTGCCGAGCCGCTCACCGGATTCTGATACTGGCTCATGGGGCGTCTCGACCGGAGCCGTGGACAGACGGAGCCGCTCTACTGCCCCCATCTGCTCCAGTGCGGCAGCGTGCTGTTCGCTCCATACGCCGTCCACTTCGACTCCGAGACGGAGGGCATCGGAGTCTTCATCCTTGAATACCAGGAGAATCGCGTCGCGGAAGTAGTTCGAGTTCTCGGTGACGCCGCTGACTCCCAGGATCCGGAATGTCTCACGTGCTCGTGCGTCGAGCGCGGAAGTGATGCCGGCGATCGTCAAGTCGGTCGTCTGCACCGGCATGCTGCTGGCTGGCGGAAGCAGGATCCTGCCCGGATCGGCTTTCGCCCTGCTCGAACGGAGCAGCGAGTTCTTCCGCCAATCAGTGACCGATGCTGCCAGGCGATCGTATACAACGGGGAGGGTCGCTGCTTTTGGATGACGGAGCTGGGCGTCTCGCGCCGCCTCCTGCCCGGCCGGCAGCAACGTCAGTCTGCGTGCTTCGCCGAGCGCCGGCGGCTGATAGGCCACGTACTCAGCCACGAGCAATCCCGCGACAGCCCGCCCGGTGTCCCCGTCGCTGAGTCCGAGGAACAACTGCAGGTCCTCGACGCTGTCGATACCGTTGAGCATCGCGCGCAGCGTGTACTTCTGCGAGGCTTCCAAGTCTTCGGACTGCTCGGCCAGGACGTCGACGGTGAGAACCGACGCCGGGATGGCACACGGTTCAGCCGCCAGCAAGATGTGCCCTGGACGTGCATGTGCGTGGCGGCGCGCCGCGTCGGCGAGGACATCACGGCTCACTGGTACTGCACCCTTCCCGAGGCACTTGTTGTGATGTGGGCCAGCACTCGCTTCAGTGGCCCTTCCGAACTGGCGATGAAGTCCGAGTCTCCGACGATCCACAGGATTTCGCGGGCTCGTGACAGGGCCACGTTCACTCGCCCAGTGAAGCGGTCGGACAGGAATCCGAGTTCGCCTATGAGGTTGCTCCGGGTCACCGAGAAGATCACTATGTCGGCTTCACGGCCTTGTACGGCGTCTACTGTCTTGACCTGCACGGTGAGGTTCGTCAGTTCCAGGCGACGAAGGGCGCGTTCGATCTCGGTGCATTGGCTCCGGTACCCGCTGAGAACCAGTACCTCGGGCTTGGCCCCGTCCAGGCGGGCATAGCCGCCGAGCTGCGCCTGGTCGTCGATGCGCTTCACGAGTTCGGCCACCTGCTCGACCTCGAGCTTGTTCGACGAGCTTGAACTTCCGGGGTACCTGGCCTCCTCGTGACGGTTGCTTCGCCGACTGGTCGAGAACCAGACGAGTCGGTCGCCGTCGCCGATGGTGGCGGGGTCGATGCTGGGAACCGGGTCGTGTTTGAGCGTCCCGGCGTAGAAAGTGTGCGATATGAGCTCTCCGATGGGCACCGCCATCCGGTGCTGCGTCACCAAGGTGGATCTGCACGGTTCTGGTGCCTCCGCGAGGAGGATGTCGAACAGGGAAGAAGACAGGAGCACCCTGTCCAGATCGAATCCCTCGACAAGGTCCGGATAGTCGAATACCTCTTCCGCCATCGGCGGCAGCTGTTTCGTGTCCCCGACCAGCACCCAGCGCTTGGAGCGGGTCATCGGCACCAGGAGTTCCGGGGCCGTGGCCCGCGACGCCTCATCTATGATGCACAGGTCAAACTGCATGTCCTGGATCCGGCTGTTGGACAGGAATCCCATGCAGGTGCCAGCGACCACGCTCTGTGTGGGAAGGAACATCGGCTCGGCGGTCATCGGGTCGTTGAGGCTTGAGAGCCAGTCGCCCTGTATGCGCACCAGCTCCCGCAGCCGTTTGTCGCTTTGCGTCCCTAGCAGGCGCGTAACCAGACTCTCGAGCGCGTCGGTGTCGAGCGGCCAGGCCACGTTCACCGCCACGTTCTGGGCGAGCGCACGTACCGCCTCGACTGCGACATCGGCTCGGTCCACAGCCCGTAGGTATTCCGCAAGCAGCTCCGCCCGCTCCTCTGGTAGATCCTCGTTGTCAAGGCGATCCTTGTCCTCGTCGAGAACTCCGAGAGGACTTGCGCTCTTCTGCTCCTTCCGGATGGCTGCCAGTGCCTCTTCCGCGCGCAATGCCAGCGACAGGTGTTCGATGCGCACACCCTCTCTTTCGGCGAGGACAGCCATGCCGTCGCGGGCTCGATCGCGGATCTCCTGCGCCCACGCCCCCAACTTGTTGGCCAGTAGCAAATGAGCCGCATCCGGATCGACGTTGTCGTCACGGCTCGACAGCCGCACCACCGACGTCACTCCAGAGCGGTAGAGACGTGTGATCGCGTTGTCGATCGCTACGTGCATCTGGCTGACCAAGAGCACCTTGTCCCCGGGCCGGGCCGCAAGGTATTGGTTGACGAGCTCGCAGATGAACGAAGTCTTGCCGGTTCCCGGCGGGCCCTCGACCAGGAACACGTCCTTGGACCCCAGGGCGTTCGCGACTGCGATTCTCTTGTCGTCGTCGATTGCCGGCGTGAGTGCCTGGAACTCGACGGGCTCCGGGGCCAGCGCGACTGACGGATCCAGCACCAACTCGCGCAAGTGCGGACGCGCGGCGCTTCCGTCGCGTAAAGCTGCCAGCGCATTCTTCTGCCGTCGGATCGAGGCCTGCGACGGCGTCCTGTCTCGGACCAACACACCTTCGGCAGGGATCTCAATCCCAGCCCGAGCCGGACGGACCGTGACGTCCGCACCGTCCGCTTCGACGATCCGCACAGCAACGCCGCGATGTGGTAGCCCGTCGGACGGCCGAGCTATCCGTTCCTGGTCCAGGTGTGCGCTGGTCAGAGGAGCCGATGTCTCCACAATGACCTCGCCGGATGAGCGACCGACTCGGGTGTAGACGATTGGCTCCTCAAGCCGCTTCTCCAACTGCTCTTTCGCCTCGATCAGCCGTGACCAGTTGCCGAGTCGCACCTCCTTGAAACGGTCACTTGATCGGTCACCGGAATCCTGGACAGCTTTCTCCAGCAGTGCGTGAAGCTCAGCCGCTGACGACGCGGCCACACGCAGGTTCGTGGGCCGCGTGGCTGTCCAGGCGAAATCCCGATCATCCACGGCGACAGCATCCGCATGGTGGCGTAGGTGTTCGAGGTCTTCGTAATCTCTGGTCTCCGCCCACGTGCACACCAACTGCTGGTAATCGCTCTTGAACGCAAGCGTGAGTTCGATCTGGTCCCCGACAAGCCTGAACTCGTCGGCCGTAAGGCTGTGCCGCCCGTCGGAATTCGTGCGCAGACGAGGCATCACATGCGTCACCGCACCCAGACGAGCAGAGATGACTGCCTCGGCAGTACGTTCATCCGCCGATTCTTCCAGCGACCGCCTGGCCTTATTCGACAGCTCAAACGACACGACGTTCCTCAGATGCCAGTTCCGGCTACGGGCTGCCTGGATCGTCCGGAGTTCGAGGTGGAACACCTGTCCGTCCGCCGGCCGCCGGGTCGGGTCCGGGTCGAGCGCCCGGCGGAGCAGAGGAAGAACGTCCTTGGGCGGCACGTCGGCTTCATCGAGGGCACGCTGAATATCTGGATAGTCACGTAGCTCCCAGCCCGTGACACACTGCAGAAGTGTCGCGGCTAGCCCATACACATCAAAACGGGCAGATCCGCGCGACGCTTGATCCGGTGGGGCCCACGGTGCGCTCGACAGGCCCGCGACCGTCGCGTCATTCGGCCCCGCGACCTGATCCTTGATCTTACTGAGCGCGAAATCCGCAATCAGCGGCCTGCCATTGCACCAGAGCACATTGCCGGGCTTGATATCCCGATGGACGACCGACATGGAATGGGAGTGCGCGAGTGCCGCCGCCAACGGCAGCGCAACGACCTCTGCGACATCGTCCCAGCCCGGGGGCTCACTGAAGCCCTTCAACCAGTCCCTGACCGTCTCCGGCACCCAGTCCAATACTACGAAGTGCACGCCCGCGGCCTCGTCCGTCCCGCTGTCCAGCAAAGGCGCGATATTCGGGTGATCGAGCTTCCGCAGCGCAGCGGTCTCTCGCTCAAAATAGATTCGGTAGATGTCGTCCGCCTTGGCCGGCATGGTCTTGACCGCAACGTGACGTCCGCCCTGATGTAGATCGGCTGCCTGGAACACCTCGGCTTGACCACCGACTCGGCGTGTTCCGGCGATCTCTGCGTACCGCCCGGCGATCATTCGAGCCATCCACGTCTCCCTGGATCACAATCAGCTCTCGAAAGGTGGCTCTCAGCCTACTGGTGAGCGTGGTCCACGGCGCCCAGCGATGCGAACGCGCTCGAACCCCATTCGCCGACTCACACCTGCCACGCAGACAGAGCGGAGCGATCGAGTTCCCCCACTTGAAGAACCGCATGCGGCCTCGCCAGAGGTGAGTTCGCGCCAGGTAGTAGACGCCCGATCAGGCAGGACGGTCAAAGCCTCTCTTAATCCGCGGGTTCGGGGTTCAAGTCCCTGGCGGCGCACCCGTAGCAAGCCCCAGCTCACGAGCGTGAGCTGGGGCTTTATGTTTTGAGTCGTGTGGTGGTTGAACCTTTTGACGACCCATCAGGGACGTGGACCAGGAACGGACCAGGTTCCGATGAGGGTCAGCCGCGTCCCGGGAGTCAGGACGCTTCGACTCTGCCATGATTCACGCGGATTTTGATCCGCGTGAATCGGCCATATCGGACGTCGAGCTCGATGGAGCAGGGCTTGGACCAGGGAGCGACTCCAGAACACCTACGCCGACCTGCGGTGTCCCGCACTTCAGCCGCGCCCTGCACCATGGCCTGCGCACGGCTGCGCCCCTCATAGCTTCGACATCTCACGGCGACAGCGCCTCCAGCAAAATCTAACCTCAGCCCTCGAGCCCTCCATGGGATCTGCCGGGAAAGGCGGGCATAGAGACCTGCCGGGGAAGGCGGCCACTCGCGCGAGTATGATCATGGCTGTCCATCGCACAGCAGAGCACTTGACAGCGCCGAGACACTTCGGCGTCCATGGACCCACGCCCGGAGCGACCGGGCGCATGCCACCCGTTCGTGTTGGCATGCAAGTGTCGGACCGGAGTATCGAATGGCTGAACCTACAATACCTAGCGTGACCGCAACCTCCACTGAAGACGTCAACGATCAGCTACAGGGAGTCATCGCGGAGGTTCGGCAAGGCGACGCCTACGATCTGTTCGCCAAGTTACCGCCCGAGTCAGTCGACCTGGTGATCACCTCTCCGCCTTACTGGGGGCTTCGTACTTACGGCCTTGACCACGACGAAGAGATCCTGCAGAAGTGGGTCGATGAGGGTGGCGACAAGGACACCACGCCTCCATACGACTGGTACCGCATGAATGGCGGTTGTCTTGGGCTTGAGCCCCTGCCGGAGTGGTTCGTCGACCATCTCGTTGAGATCTTCCAGCGAGGGGCCGCGGCACTCAAGCCCGGCGGGAGCATGTGGATCAATCTCGGCGATACATACTTCGCACGCTGGTCGAGTATCCGTATGGACGGTCGCCAAGGCCTTGGAGACAACCCCCGCATGCGGCGCAAGACCCCTATGGGCGGATTTCGCCAGGAGAAGCAGCTACTGCTCATTCCTGCCCGTTTTGCGATCGCCATGCAGGATAAGCGGTGGATCCTGCGCAATGACCTCATCTGGCACAAGCCGAATGTGCCTCCGCGCCCGGAGAAGGACCGTCTTCGCCTCGCTCATGAGCACTTCTTCCACTTCGTGAAGCGCCCTAAGGAGGGTCGGGCGGCCTACTACTACGACATCGAGCCGCTCGAACAAGGCGGGCGCGACGTGGTCACGGTCAACGTCCGAGCAGGAAGCGACGGTCACTCTGCGACCTTCCCCACCGAGCTCATCCTGCCCCGAATCGAAAGCTCTTGCCCTCCGGGCGGACTCGTCCTGGACCCGTTCTGTGGAACCGGCAGGTCACTTACTGTCGCTCTGGCTACCGGCCGGCGGGCGCTCGGCTTTGAGCTCACTGAGCCGTTCACTCAAGCAGCACGCGCGAACATCAACTCGATCCAGCCGCGACTCATGTAGAACTTGTCGGTGTCACGAGGCACACTCTTGCCTCGTGACAACCAAAAAGACCTCTTCCGCCGACCCCTGGGGCAACCGAGGTAACTACGTCGCGGAGTTCTACGGTCGGCGCCTGTACCCAGTGGTCGCAACGAGCGAGTCAGCAGTCGCCGATCAAGGGGCGAGGCGCTGCCCCTTCCTGACAACGATGGTCGGGACCGACACCGGATGCACGAAAACAGCCAAGGGGTCGCTGGGGGTCTGCACGATCAGCAGTGTCGCCAACGGAGTTCGTCTGGACTGGCCAGTCTGTCCGATCCGCATCCTCGACACCGAACTGCTGCGCGAGATGTCTCGCCGCCTGTTCGGGTATGCGCCGGAGACGCCCGTCGGAGTCGTCGCCGCAAATGCCCTGAAGATCGCCGACAAGCGCGAAGAGCTGCTTCAGGCGCTCAAGGAGGGCATCCCCACGGTTGTCTTCTTCCACGGCAAGCTTGGCGGCGAGATAGCCATGAGCAAGACCACTCGGTCTCCAGCGATGAGCTTCGATGTGACGATGATCGAGCTGTTGCCGTCAGGAGAGGGCTTCACCTTCGGCCGGTACGGGATCTTCGAGATCCAGACCATGGACTTCCACGGCTCATATGAGACGGCTACCTCTGAGTTGGCCAAGGCCATGGACGATCCCGCCAGAGACCTGACCGCAGAACTTGCTCAGACACCAACACCGGGCTGGCTGGGAAGCGGGATCGAAACACCTAACCTCTCGAACGTTTTCAAACGAACGTTCTATCAGATGATGTTCAAGTTCCAGCTGGGAGGTCACGGCCGCTCCGCAGGGTGCATCTTCGCAATTCCGCGTCCTGTCTGGGACTCCTGGCAGCCGCACCTTGGCGCGCCCACGCTCACCGAAAACCCGGACGGTACCTGGCAGTTGGGCGAGCCGAGCCTTGAAGGCACCGCCCAGTCGCCCACGTGGATCTATGTCTTCGATGTCGAAGAAACTGCCACCGTTCACCCTAACCGCATCAAGCCCTGGAAGGTGATCGCGACCGACGCCTCAACATTGTCGCGCTACGCACTCGATGTGGCGCCCGCTGCCGCCCTTGAGCCCGGCGGTGCCGCTGACCGGATCATGATTACCGTGGAGAAGAGGCTTCGTTCCTTCTGGAAAACCATGCCGATCGACGACGGACAAGACAGCCTGTTCTCCTGATACGAGCGAAGGTGTCCGAGCCAACGCAACGGTCGTCGGCCAGGGCGTGAATATGATCGCGGATCGCACCGGGGTGAGGTCCACGGCGGATCAGGATGCCACACTCTAGGTTGATCTCCATGGCGCTTCCGGTGATGTTCGCGCTGCCGACCAGCAGCGGCCAGGCACGGCGAACCACTATCCAGGACCCGCTGGCTGACGCGCTACCGGCTCCGCAAAACCCTGGTGAGCCCGTCGCTCGGCCCTGTTACCTTCGGGCGAATGCGAACACTGATTGTGGGCGGTTCAGGATTCGTGGGGTCCCTCATGCTGCCCGGCCTCGTTCACGCCGGGCACGAGATCCGCGTCCTGGACCCGGTCGCCCCCGCTGGGGACGTCGACTGGGTGCAAGGAAACGCGACGGACCCGACGGTGCTGGACATCGCCGTCGATGGGATTGACGCCGTAATTCACTCCGCGATGGGACAGCCTGGTCCCGACGGCGCCCCCGAACCCGTCGACGCCTTCACCAGCCTGGTGGCGTCCGTATTCACGACCCTGGCTGCGGCTGCCCGCGCCGGCGTGGGCCGGGCCGTGCTCATCAGCAGCATCTCGGTGTTCGCTAACGAGCCCCCGGTCACCGACCGCGTGCTCAGCGAGACGTCCGAAACCCGACGCATGCGATGCCTGAGGGCTGGCCAAGCGGTTCGCCGAGCAGGTTGGACACGCTGCCGCCCAGACCCACGGCATGACCGTCACGGCGCTTCGGCTCGGATGGCCCACCACCGAGGAGGCTTATCCGAAGTGGGCACTGCCGAGTTTCCCCGAGGCCGCCACCATCGCCTGCAGCGACGGCACCCCCATTCCAGCGTTGGCCGCGTCTGATCTAGCCAGTGCAGTGCTCGCCGCGCTCGACCGCAACAGCAGCGGCTTCGAGATCTTTCACATCCTCGGCGACGATGGATCCGGCCGCTGTTGGAGTACAGCCAAGGCACACGAGCTACTCGAGTGGCAGCCGAAGCGGCGCTGAGTCCCATCAATCCGCCAACAGCGCTGTTGGAACCAGCGGACTTCCCGAAGAGACAGCGACCAGCCTGGATTCCGACGGTCGATTCTCCACAGATTCCGCCACGAACTGGCGCGATAACGGACGCCACCGATGTGCACGGACGCACACCAAGCGGCTGGCTGAACAGGCCGGACAGGCCGCTGCCCAGGAATGGGCGATGACGGTGACCGCTCTCCGCCGGCACTTCCGACCACGGACGAAGCCTGGCCGCGACGGGCGTTGCCCGGGTTCCCGGAGCCTGCAGAGAATGGGGTCACGTCCGCGCTGGTGGTGTATGAGACGGCCAGCGGGTGATCCGTGTTTCAGGTTAGGCGATCAGGGCTGGTTCGGTGATCGGCTCGCCGCCGGTGTCGCCGGCGGCGAGCCGTCGGATCTTGGCCAGCACTTCCAGGCCCATGTAACGGCGGCCTTCGGCCCATTCGTCGTTCTGCTCGGCCAGCACGGCGCCGACCAGCCGGATGATCGAGTCGCGGTCGGGGAAGATGCCGACGACGTCGGTGCGGCGGCGGATCTCCTTGTTCAGCCGCTCCTGCGGGTTGTTGGACCAGATCTGCCGCCAGATCTCGTGCGGGAACGCGGTGAAGGCCAGCAGGTCGGCCTTGGCCTCGTCCAGATGGGCGGCGGCTTTGGGGAACTTGACCTCCAGGGCGGCGATGACCTGCTCACACTGGGCGTGCACCGCGTCGGCGTCAGGCTGCTCAAAGATGGTGCGCAGCAGCGTGGCCACCCACGGCCAGGCGGTCTTGGGCACCTGGTTCATCAGGTTCCTGGCGTAATGGGTGCGGCATCGCTGCCAGGCCCCGCCGGGGATCGCGGCGCCGATCGCCTCCACCAGGCCGCGGTGCGCATCGGAGATGACCAGTTGCACCCCGGCCAGGCCACGAGCGGTCAGACCGCGCAGGAACGCCAGCCAGCCGGCGCCGTCCTCAGCCGAGCCACGTCGATGCCCAGGATCTCCCGCTGCCCGTCGCCGTTCACGCCGACCGCGACCAGGGCATGCACGGTGAGCACCCGGCCGTTCTCCCGCACCTTCTGGGTGAGTGCGTCGATCCACAGCACCGGATACGGCCCGGCGTCCAGCGGCCGGTTACGGAACGCGGCGACCTGCTCGTCCAGGTGCTTGGCCATCGCCGACACCTGCGACTTGGACAGCTGCGTCACCCCCAGCTCGGCGGCCAGCCGTTCCACTCGGCGGATGGACACGCCCAGCAGATAGGCGGTCGCCACCACCGACATCAACGCCTGCTCAGCGCGGCGGCGCCGCTCCAGCAGCCACTCTGGGAAGTACGAGCCCGAGCGCAGCTTGGGCACCGCCAGTTCGATGCTGCCGACCCGGGTGTCCCAGGCCGGGTGCGGTACCCGTTGCGGGAGTTGGTGCGCTCTGGTGAGCTCTGCCCGTACTCGGCGCCGCAGATCGCGTCGGCCTCGGCGGACATCAGCGCCTCGGCGAACGACTTGACCATCGCCCGCAACATGTCCGGCTCGGCAGCGGCGAGTTGCCGCTCGAAGTCGTCTCCGGCGGGCACACTGGTCAGAACGGTCATCGTGGTGATCCCTTTCTTCGAGTTCTTGGTCGTTCTCGAAGATCACCCGATGGCCATCTCATATCCGGGAGACACGCCCTAACAGCGACAAACTCGTACACCACATCCCAGGACGTGACCGAGAATGGCGGCCGGTGATCTCGCGCGCCCTGCTGGCTGCTCTGGAGCGGCCTGGCGACAGCTGTGGTGCCCAGCCCGTCGAGTCAGGGCCGAGCCCTTCGGGTCGGCTTCGCCACACCTTGACACGCAAAACCGGGTCTCAAGGCGCGGCAGCAATATGCACAAGCCACCGGGTTGCAACAGTACCCGCGACAAGCCCGCGGACTGTCTCCTCCAGATCAAGAACCGTATCCGACTTGCGGTGAGGCTTCAGTGCGGCCATCACCAAGCCGAGTCGGTCGCTGACGCGTTTCGATGCGATCTGCACGGCCAGGGCGGCGAGTTCCTTCGTCTCGGAGCAGGCTTGGTCGATCTGATCGAGCGCTATCAGGGATCGGATCTTGGTTGCCTTTGCGAGGGCGCTTTTCCGGGCAGGGATCACGGCATCGGCATGGGCAAGGATCTCGTCGTGGAACTCAAGCACGCTGGAGTGTCGGCACATTCCGTAGAAGCAGTGGGCGTCGTCGTCCAGTGCGTAGACCGAGCCGTAGTTGTCGAGGCACGAAAAGCGTCCATCATCATCGTCGACCACCGCCGCCAGTGCTGTTCGGCTGGCCTGCATCGCCTCTACAGCGTGGTCTGGCTTGCCCGCCATCGACAGCGCGCGGGCGAACTTGCCCAGGCAGAATGCGTGGAGTCTTCGGTCTCGAGTTTCGGTGGATAGGCGGACGGCTGCGGCCCCGCTAGTGATGGCCTGTCTGGGATTGTTGAGCCAGATGTGTTCCAAGGTTCGCATCGCGAGGACCACCGCCAGTGCTGCGCTATCGCCGGAGTCCTGCGCCCAGGTGAACGCCGTGGCCATGTGGCTGCGGCAGGCGGCGACATTTCCGACGTCGAGATTCATCCAGGCAACGCGGATCGCCAGCTCGGCGGCTGCAGCAAGCAGCGCGCCTGCGGGGGCCGATGCATGGTCGTCGACGATCAGAGGTTTGACGCACTCGGTGAGGTAGGCGTCGAGCATTTGACGCATGCAGTCGCCGCCGAACTGGCGGTCGGTCGCGGTGGCCGCCCTCGCCATAGCCTGAAGCGCGATGAGGTCGGCAGCCGTCGTCGGCCGGCACATGGGGCCGAATGCGAAGAGGGGTGGTTCGTTGACGGTGGGATCTGGACGGGGCTGCGTCGGCCACGGCTGGACACCGAAGATCGGCGGCGTCTGGTCCTGCTCGCCGTCCTCTTCGTCCGGGAAGGCCCACGAGACGCGGAAGCCCATGTCCTCCACGGATAGTCCCGTAGCCCGCTGGAGGCAGCGTCGGTATGCGTGGGACGGCATGCCGATTCTGCCGCGTTCCCATCGCCCGACGAGCTGGGGACTGCATGCGACTGCGATACCAAGCTCCTGGGTCCTCACGACCGCGGCGAAGTCCTCCTGCGTGAGGTTGTTCTCGTCGCGCCATCGGCGCAGACCTTCGGCCATCGGTCGCCCCTCCGTGTGTACGAGCGCTGACATGAGCCAGGCTTCGGATAGTAGCGACCCGATCATTCTCTGCACATAGGGTTTGGCGGCGCGCAAGCAGCCTCACGGCCCGTCTGCGCTGGTCAGCGGCTGGCAGTGCTGATCGATGGATGCAAGCGTGCGCGGAGAATGCGCACCGAAGCCCTCGTACACCGGCGATGAACCAGGTTTCCTGGGAAGCGAATGGATGAGGACATGGAGGCGCTAGTGCGGATCATGGTGACCGGGGCCGAAGGATACCTCGGTGGTGTCGTCACCCAACGACTACTCCGGCGCGGGCATGAGGTGGTCAGCATCGATGCCGGCTACTTCGCCAACCTTCCCGGACCGAAATCCTCCAGCAGGGACGTCAGAGACCTCGACGGGGCCGACCTCGACGGCATAGATGGGATCGTCCACCTGGCGGCACTGTCCAACGACGCCTGCTCAGAACTCCATCAGGACGTCTGTGTCGACGTCAACGAAGTACACTCAGTCCGACTTGCACACATGGCCAGACAGCACGGGATAGCCCGCTTCGTGTTCGCCTCGACGTGCAGCGTCTACGGTGCAGGTGGGGGCCGTCCAGCCATAGAGAGCGATACCGTCAACCCTCTGAGTGTCTACGCCGTGACGAAACACCGAGCGGAGCAACGGATCAGCGCCCTGGCAGGCGACGGGTTCACCCCGGTGATCCTCAGATTCGCCACGCTCTTCGGCCCGTCACCCAACATGCGCACGGACCTTGTCGTCAACCGCATGGCAGCCTCGGCGGTAACGCGCGGACGGATCGAGCTCACCGGCGCAGCCACGAACTACCGCCCAATCCTTCACGTCCGCGACGCCGCGGCTGACGTCGAAGCTGCCCTCGCGGGCGACCTGTCCAGGACAGCCAGGTGCTTCAACGTCGCAGCCGCCCATGGAAACATCCAGATCGCCCAAATCGCGCAGGCGGTCCAAGACGTCATCGGCGGTGTCGACCTCGAGGTCGTCGACACGCACCACGATCCCCGCAGCTACGCGGTCGATACAGCGCTCCTGGACAAGACCGGTCTGTTCGGCCACAGCCCGACGCAGATGCTCCTAAACTACTGACCTTCAAAGGGTGATGTCGTAGGCGTGGTCGCTCGGCTCGATCGATTCCAGGCGTCCTACGATGGCGGCGTCGTTGTCGATCGGCCAGCGGAGAGATGCCAGGTGAGCCAGTACTACGAGCTGGGCGAGGTAACACTTTGGAACCCGTCCAACGGGGCGTCGCGGCTGTTCCTGCGTCAGGCGGCGCTGTTCGAGGAGGAAGTAGGACTGCCCTCGGGGATCGGTCCGATGCGGGACGACGAGGCTCAGATCAATCCCGAGGTGTTCGAGGCGTTCGTCCATGCACTGCTGGCTTGGCGTGGGCGAACGCACCATGTGGTCATCTCTGCCCTATCGGAAGGTTTCCTCGCGACGATACTGGTCCTGGCCGACCGGGCCGGGATCATGCTGGAGCGGCTCGACCGGTCGTCCGGTAACACCGCAGAACGGCGTGACGTCCAAGCCGGCCCCAGCGCCGTGTCTGCTATCGACCCTGATGGTTGGCAGGACCGGTTGCGGGATCAGGCGCGGGAACTGGCCGGGTTCATGACGCGGTGACCGCCAGTCCGGTGCCGACCAGGACGCCGTCGACGAGCCAGGATCGGTACTGGACCGCGGGCAGTTCCCGGCGGACGGCTGCGATCAGGTGTTCCGGATCGGTGAACGCGGTGTTGGCCAGGTTCCGGCGGATCAGCGACCAGATGCCCTCGACTGGGTTGAGCTGTGGCGCATAGGCCGGCAGCTGGTAGACGGTCAGCCAATCATGGGCGGCGATGTACTGCTTCATCCCAGCGGTCAGGTGAGTGTTCAGGGTGAGGTAGGCCGCCGGCGAGGTGCCCGTGGTTCGGGTCCTTTTCCGTCGGCCCCCTCCCGAACCGTGCTGGCGGGTTTCCTCGCACACGGCTCTCCAGTGATCATTTCCGGGTGGTGGCGGTGGCCCGTCCGTTGTGGATGTCGTGGTGGCACGCCGAGCAGACCACCAGGGTCTTGCGTCGGCGTGTCGCCATGAGGACCACCCACGGTGGCGGTTCGGGCCGACCTGGCTTGTTGAGGTCCGCGAGTTTACGCAGGTGGTGGACTTGCAGTCCATCTCTTGCCTCGCAGAGCTCGCACTTCCCGGCCAGGAGCCGAAGGATCAACTCGTTGTGCCGGGTAGCCATGATCGGCTGTCGGTCGGCCAGGACGGCGGTGCGTTTGCGTTGGAGCGGGATCCCGCCGAAGCGGGCGACCAGTGGCAACTTGCCCTCCCGGCGCGCGGAAGCCTGGAAACAGGTCCGGGGTCCGTCGGGGGTGTCGATGGTCGTCTTGTACTTTCGGGCCATCGCGGCGACGGTGGACTTGTGCTTGGCTGCCAGGGTCTTGAGCATGGAGGTCTCCATGACCCAGTGCAGGCCGTTCAGGCGGAACACGTCCTGGGCGAGCAGGTAGTACTGGACGATCCCGCGATACTCGGCCCCGTACTTCTCGACGATCGTGTAGTCCTCGTCGTGGAGCAGCACGCCGCGAATCGCGGGCTTCCCGTTCGTCATGTAGCGGTGGCACCGCTCGCGGATCGCGGCTTTGGGCACGAACAGGCCCACGACACCGTTGACCGCCCGGCGACTGCCGGTGACCTTGGTGTCGTTGTGTTGGACCCGTATCTCATAGCTGTCGGCGTCGCTGAAATCCACCAGTAGGACCTTGATCGCGTCCACGTAATCCACCAGCCGGACCGGGGATCGTCGCCGTAATCCACCAGGGTGACGGCGGTCGTCTTCGACCCGGGTCCGGTCCTCCAACCAACCACGCTCCCGCTCACCGTGACGGTGAGGGCGAGGGAGCCGATGGCAAGGAGGACGTTCACGATGGTGGACTTGATCGAGCTGTACGTGCACTGGTACGCCGGCCGCTCCAAGTCGGAGCTGGCTGAGAGCCTGGGCCTGGACCGGGGCACGATCCGCAAGTACCTGGCGCCGGCCGAGGCCGCTGGGCTGGTCCCGGGTGGTGAGCCGATCGGTGAGGAAGCTTGGCGGGCCAGGGTCGCCGAGTGGTTCCCGAAGGTGGCCGATGCCAAGCTGCGGCAGGTCACGTGGCCGGAGATCGCGGTGCACCGGGACTACATCGTCGAGCAGTTGAAGGCCGGGGTGACCAAGGCGACGATCCACCAGCGGCTGCGTGACGAGCACGGCTTGGAGGCGGGGCTGACTTCGCTGAAGCGGTGGATCGAGGCGAATCTGCCAGAGGAGGTGACGCGCGGGCAGGTCACAGTCTGGCGGCCGGAGGTGCCCGCTGGCAAGGAAGCGCAGATCGACTACGGCAGCCTGGGGATGTGGACGGACCCGGTGACCGGCAAGCGGCGGCGCATCTGGGCGTTCATCATGGTGCTGGCCAGCTCACGGCACATGTTCGTCCGGCCGGTGCTCACGATGGACCAGGCCAGCTGGACCGCAGCGCACGTGGCGGCGTTCGACTTCTTCGGCGGGGCCCCGCGCCGGCTGGTGCCGGACAACCTGAAGACCGGGGTGGACCGGCCGGACCTCTACGATCCGAAGCTGAACCGCTCATACGGCGAGCTGGGGACGCACTACGGCACCTTGATCGACCCGGCTCGGGCACGCAAACCGAAGGACAAGCCACGGGTCGAGAGACAAGTCCCTTATATCAGGGACTCGTTCTGGCGGGGCCGGGAGTTCGGCAGCATCGCCGAGATGCAGGCCGCCGCGATCACCTGGTGTCTGCAGGTCGCGGGCACCCGCGCGCACCGCGGGCTGGACGGGGCGATGCCGCTGGCGGTGTTCACCGCCGCCGAGCGCGAGGCGCTGATCCCGCTGCCACCAACCCGGTTCACTCTGGCGACCTGGTCGACAGCGAAGGTCGGCCCGGACTGCCATGTCAAGGTCGGCAAAGCGCTGTATTCGGTGCCGTGGAGACTGCTCGGGCAGCGGGTCGACGTGCGCGCCACCGCCACCATGGTGCAGGTCTTCCACGGCGGAGCCCTGGTCAAGACGCACGTCGCCGCGACGCGCGGCAAGCGCACCGACCACGACGACCTGCTCTTAGTTACTTGGAATCTGACGTGCCGGGTGTTCGGCTCCGGTACGGTCTCGCCGGTATCGAAGGAGTCATGGTGGGCATGGTGGTGCTCGAGGAGAAGTGGCCAGTCCTGGGCCGACACGAGAGAGCGGCCGAGTGGCTGGGGATCTGGGCCGACCTGGGGCGGGCGGCTCGCACGATTGACGCCTACGCCCGAGGGCTGTCGGAGTACCTCGAGCTGTGCGAACGGGAGCGAGTGGATCCGGTCACCGCGAATCGGGCGCATGTCGCGGTGTTCGTCCGCGAACTCACCACCAGGCCCAGCCACCGCGGAGCGAACGTCGTATCGATCGATTCGGGCTCCGGATTGTCGAACGCGACGATCCAGCAGCGCCTATTAGTTACGTGGAATCAGACCGGGTAGGCGATCATGTCTGCTCGGTACGACCACGAACTGAGGAGATCCGTTGGGCGCCGAAGTGGTGCTGGAGGACAAGTGGCCGGTGTTGGGCCGACACGAGCGAGCCGCGGTCTGGTTGCGAGTATGGACCGACCTCGGGCGAGCACCGCGGACGATCGACGCCTACGCCCGTGGGTTGGCCGAGTATCTGTCGGTGTGCGAGCGGGAGGCAGTCGACCCGATCACCGCGGACCGGGCGCACGTTGCCGTCTATGTTCGCGAACTGACGTCGCGCCCGAGCAAGCGTGGAACGAACGTGGTGTCGATCGATTCGGGGGCCGGGTTGTCGAACGCCACGCTTCAACAGCGGTTGGTGCCCGTGCGGCTGTTTTACGACTTCCTCATCGAGGACGGGCTGCGCGACTCCAATCCGGTGGGCCGGGGTCGTTACACGCCTCGTGGTGGGTTCGGCGGACACGAGCGCGGCCTTGTTCCCCGCCTGGTCAAGCTGCCGTGGATCCCCAGCGAGCAGCAGTGGCTGGATGTCCTGGCGGCTGCTGCGGATGAGCCGATCCGGAACAGGGTGATGCTTGCGCTGGCCTACGATGCCGCCTTGCGGCGCGAGGAGTTGTGCTCTCTGCGCACCGACGATGTGGACCCAGCGCATCGCATGCTTCGAATACGGGCGAAGACCACGAAGAACCGCATGGAGCGCGTGGTGCCGTATTCGGCGACCACTGGTGTGCTGTTGTCGGACTACCTCGCCCACCGCGCGACGATCAGCCGGGAGCGGGGCCTGTTGTTTTTGTCGGAGTCTCGCCGCAACTACGGCGAGCCGTTGAGCCTGTGGACCTGGTCGAAAGTGGTGCGAAGGATCGCGCTGGCCTCCGGGGTCGAGCGATTCTCCACCCACACCACCCGGCACCTGTGTCTGACGGATCTGGCCCGGATGGGCTGGGAGCTCCACGCGATCGCCACGTTCGCCGGCCACCGCTCCACCGAGTCCACACTCCAGTACATCCACCTGTCCGGCCGGGACCTGGCCGAGAAGCTGCAGCGCGGCATGGAACAGATCCACGCGTGGCGGATGGAGATGCTGGCCAGCCTCAGCGAGCACAAGCCGGGAGCGATCAAGTCGTGACCGCACTGTCCTCGGCGGCCGTCAACCTGACGGCCGCGGCTCCCGCCTGGACCTGGCCGATCAGCCCGGCGAAGTACGACTCCTCGGCTGCGCTCACCGGCCTTGAGCTGTCCGCGCTCGAGGAGCTGGGCTGGGGGCTGCGCCAGTGGCCGGACCGGTGGCAGGATCCGCATCAGGCCCAGTGGCGGGCAATCCACCGACTCGTCCAGCCTCTCGCCGCCGCCCGGGAGCACCTCGACGTCGCAGATAACGTATTCCACCGCCGCTCGGCGGTCGACGCCGTCGCGCTGCTGCTGCGCGGGTGCGCCACGCAGCGCAGGAGCTTCTGGGCCTGGGACGCATCGGCTTGGGCCGACGTGCTGGGGACCAGCGGGAAGGCGTATCGGCGGGCGTATCCGGGATGGGCCGACAGCTCCGCACGCTCCTATGCGATCGCGATGGCATACCTGTTCGGGTTCGCCGACCTGCAGCTGCTGGGCAATGTCGGGCGCACCGCCGTCGCTCGGAAGGTGTTCGGGCAGGCCCGTGTCGATGAGGCCATCGATCAGGTCACCGCGGTGCTGCACGGCTGGGGGCAGCGGTCCCCGCAGGTCACCGCCAGAACCGTGGGCCTGCTCAGTCATTCGATGCTGCTCAACCGCAGCCCGTTGCTGGCGGATCTGACACCGGAGGTCCTGCAGCAGCTGCGCACCAACACGACGATTCCCTACTCCCTGCGCCAGAACTTCCACAGCGTCCACCGGGCGCTGGCCGCGCTCGGCCTGACCAGCCCGCCGCAACCGCCGACTCGGCTTAGCCCGCCGCCGGTGGAAGGCGTGTCCGAGCCGTGGGCGCAGTGGGTGCAGCGCTGGTGCGACACCTCCACGCTGCCGCCGCGCAGCCGTAGATGCCGACGCACCCAGATGCTCCGCATCGGACGCTGGCTGGCTGCCGAACACCCCGAGGTCCAGCAGCCGGAGCAGTGGACGCGCGAGCTGTGCGCCGCCTGGGTGGCCGCCGTCGACCGCATGCGCATCGGCGACTACACCCAGACCGACATCGCCGTGCACGAGCGCATCGGCGAACCCCTGATGCCCAGGACCAAGAGCGGCCTTCTCGCCGGGGCCCGCCAGCTGTTTCGCGACTGTCAGGAATGGGGGTGGATACCACGGCGTTTCGACCCGACCCGCGCCCTGGCAACACCCAGGAGCATCAAAGCACTGATCGGTCCGGACCCTCGCGTGATCGCCGACGACATCTGGGCGAAGCTTCTGTGGGCCGGCCTCAACATCGAGCACTGCGACATCTACGCGCAACCCGTCGGCCGCCTCCACCCGATCGAGCTGCTCCGAGCACTGGCGATGACCTGGCTGTTCGGCGGGCTGCGCTCCGATGAGATCGTCCGGCTGCGGGTGGGCTGCATCCGCTGGCAACGCGACGACGTCCGCGTTCCCGGCACCGACAACGAAGTCCTCGCCAAAGACGCGGTCTGCCTGCTCGATATCCCGGTGCACAAGACCGGAACCGCCTTCACCAAACCGGTGGACCCGCTGCTGGGACAGGCTATCGCCGCCTGGGAATCAGTCCGCCCCACACAGCCCGCCGCCGTCGACCGCAAGACCGGCGAGCACGTCCAGCTGCTGTTCTCCTACCGGGCCCAAGGCATCGGCGGACGCTACCTCAACGATCGCATCATCCCCGCGCTGTGCGCCAAGGCCGGCGTCCCGACCAGCGACGTCCGCGGCAACATCACCAGCCACCGAGCCCGCTCCACCATCGCCAGCCAGCTCTACAACGCCAAGGAACCAATGACGCTTTTCGAGCTGCAGGCCTGGCTCGGGCACCGCTCACCCGCAGCCACCCAGCACTACGCCAAGATCGCACCGATCACCCTGGCGAAGGCCTACAGCGACGCCGGATACTTCGCCCGCAACGTGCGCACCATCGAAGTCCTCGTCGACCGGGACGCCGTCACCTCCGGCGCGGCCGCGGCCGGCGAGCCCTGGCAGTTCTACGACCTCGGCCACGGCTACTGCACCTACACGTTCTTCGAACAGTGCCAGCACCGGATGGCCTGCGCCAGGTGCGACTTCTACACGCCCAAAGCCTCCAGCAAAGGTCAACTGCTGGAGGCAAAGGACAACCTGCAGCGCATGCTGGCCAACATCCCGCTCACCGACGACGAACGGGCCGCCGTTGATGACGGGCAGACAGCCCTTGACCAACTCCTGGAACGGCTGATCGACACACCCACCCCCGCCGGCGCCACGCCGCGGGAGCTCGGCATCCCGGCGACGGCGACACTCCTGCCGATCATCGAGGTGAAGTAGAAACCGGCATAGACCCGGGCCGATTGCAAAGCTCCGATGGCAGGCGGCCGTTAGATGTCGGAGCGGCGCAGATTGTCGTCGAGGTGTTCCATCTCGACGTCCACCGCGTACACCACGAAGTCCTTCGTGATCGGCAACACTGTGATCCAATCGGCCGCGCTGAGCAAACTTGCCATCGCGCAGAGAAGGCCCCTGCCCATGTCGGAGCAGGTCAACGTGAGTTCCTGGGCCAGAAGACGTGCGACGTCAGAGACCGCGCCAAGGTCCACCGACGTCTCGTGGGCCATGTCCGCCGGCGACCAGATGACATCCGAGTCGGGTTTGTCGGCCAGGTGAACGCGCCGATCCTCATCGAGGCCGACATGGATGGTGAAATCGGTCGGATCCGCGCGCTCGTCGTACATGAGCGCGATGCAATAGGCGGGGGTATCGATCGCCAGATCGCGAACGGAGCGAGGGATCTGGGTGAGCAACTCTTGTTGGACCGTTGCCCAGGCGTCTTCGACTGTGAAGCCCACTGGCGGACGCTCGTACTTCACCTGCGGAGAGCCCAGACGCTCGGAAATCTCCAGACGGACCAGTCCTTCGTCGTCGTAGACGGCGTCGATGGCTGTATAGAACCTGAGTGGAAGCAGGGCTCCGGATTGCCTGTCTCCATGATGGGTCACGATGCGAGTCACCTGGTCGTCGGTGTAGTCGTAGGTCTCGCAACCCCCGCCACCGGTGGCGACCATCGCCACCGACCGCATGCGGCCTGCCTCAAAGCCGAACTCGTGCAGGTAGATCGGGCGGCCGTCGGCATGAAAGTGGGCTTCCTCGACGGTGTCGACCAGGTATGTGCGAAAAGTCTCGTAGTAGAGCTTGCCGCCGAGGAAGCCGCTGTATTCGAGCATGGCCACCAGACGATCGTCCGCGTCGAACCCGATCTGGAAATGGTCTTGCGCCAGGTCCGGCCGCTCGGCAAGGCGATGCCCCGGATGACTCAGGTCCCGCTGGTAGTGAAGGGGACGGAGGTCGAACGCCTCGTCGTCGTACCATTCCCAGCGAACGACGGCTGCGTGCGCGGCCGTCCGATGGACGTCGTATTCCGCGGCCAGGCGGGCGAAGCGTTCATCGAGGCCAGACAGATCGATCATGCTTCAGATCCTACGGCGACGACGGTAACCAGTTGACGACCGGGCGTCGGTTGGCGGCTCCGATGAACCCGTCCAGGTTGACAAGTCAGATTCCACATAATGGTTCCGGTCCGGCTGTTCTACGACCACCTGATCGAGGAGGGCCTGCGGGAGTCCAACCCGGTCGGGCGCGGGAAGTACACGCCGGGCCGACGGTTCGGAGGGCACGATCGCGGCCTGGTCCCGCGGCTGGTGAAGCTGCCGTGGATTCCTGACGAGCGTCAGTGGCTGGAGCTGCTGGCGGTCGCTTCCCGCGAGCCGATCCGCAACCGCGTGATGCTCGCGCTGTCCTACGACGCGGCGCTACGCAGGGAGGAGCTGTGCACGCTGCGCACCGACGACCTGGACCCGGCTCACCGGACGGTGCGGATCAGAGCGGAGAACACCAAGAATCGGCTGGAGCGAGTAGTGCCCTACTCGGTGCCGACCGGGATGCTGCTGGCTGCATACCTCGCTCATCGCGCGACGATCAGCCGGGCAAGGGGCCTGCTGTTCCTGTCGGAGTCGCGCCGCAACTTCGGCGATCCGGTGAGCTTGTGGACCTGGTCGAAGGTCGTGCGGCGGGTCGCGGACGAGGCCGGGATCGCCCGCTTCTCGACGCACACCTGCCGACACCTGTGTCTGACCGACCTGGCCCGGATGGGCTGGGAGCTGCACGCGATCTCGACCTTCGCCGGCCATCGCTCGGGTGAGTCGACGCTGCGCTACATCCACCTGTCCGGCAGGGACCTGGCCGACAAGCTGAACCGGACGATGGACCACATCCACGCCTGGCGCACCCAGTCGCTCGCCGCGATGGACGGCACCGCTTCGGAGGCCGGGCGATGACCGTCGCGGTGATCGACGAGACAGCGGGGCGGCTACTGGACGCCGCCGACTTCGACCGGCGCGAGCTGTCCCGGCGGGAGCGGCATTGCCTCGTCGAGCTCGGCGCGGATCTGCTGCGCCGCCAGAACTACCGGGATGACCAGCGTCTGTGGCGGCCGATTGGCAGACTGCTGCAACCCCTGGAGGCGGCCCGCGCGTCCCTGCGCTGGCAGCCTCCGGATCTGCGCCACCAGCGGCGTTTCGCGATCGACGCCATCGGCCTGGTGCTCATGCGCAGCGGGCAGCTGGGCACCGCGTTCTGGCAGTGGACCGCCGAGGACTGGACGGCCCTGATCGGCGCCGGCGCGGAGGAGTTCGGCCGACCGTGGGAGGGCTGGCTCGACAAGGGCACGCGTCCCTACGTCCTGGCCTACGGCTATCTGCTGGCCGGGTTCACCGAGCTGCACAGCATCGGCCGATTCCACCGCCCGGCTCTGGCCTGGCGCGTCTTCGGCCGCGAGCCCGTCGACGCGGCGGTCGACCAGGTCCAGCAGGTCCTGGCCGGATGGGGATACGGCGGCACCGAGGACCGGTGGGCCACCGCGACCTGCCAGCTGCTGCTTATCAACCGCAGCCCGCTGCTGGCCGATCTCACCGACGACCTGTTCCATCGAGTACGCCGCGATCGGCTGCTGGGCGGGCGCCTCGACGGCTCCGTCCACGGCGTCCATCGGGCCGTGGCCCAGCTCGGGATCGTCACGCCGCCTGCGACCGTCGGCTCGGGCCCGGTGCCGATCTCCGGCGCAGCGGAGGCGTGGACGTCGATGCTCGAGCGCTGGTTCGCCACCTCGACGCTCACCCCGAAGACCCGCGGCATCACGCGGAACGTGATCGCGAAGGCCGGACGGTGGCTGGCCGCCGAGCACCCCGACGTCGTCGGACCTGCGGACTGGACGCGGCAGACCTGCGCTTCGTGGGTTGCCGCGATCGACCGGATGACCGTCGGCGAGCATGTCGAACGCGTCCCGGCCGGGCGGGCCGGTGAACCGGTGAAGCCCAAGACCAAGGCCGGCTACCTGCGGATGACGCGAACCTTCTTCCGCGACCTGCAGGAGTGGGAGTGGATACCCCGACGCTTCGATCCCCGCACCGCCCTGGCCACACCGCGCAGCATCAAAGCACTGACCGGCCCGGATCCTCGCGTGATCGCCGATGATGTGTGGGCGAAGCTGTTGTGGGCGGGTCTGAACCTGGAGACCGGGGATCTGGCGCTTTCCGCCGGTCGCGGCTATCCGCTGGAGCTGGTCCGGGCGATCACCCTCGTCTGGCTGTTCAGCGGGCAGCGCAGTGACGAGATCGCTCGTCTGCGCGTCGGCTGCATCCGCTGGCAGCACGACGGCCACGGCATCCGCGCCGACGACGACACCGTCCTGGTCCGCGACGCCGTCTGCCTGCTGGACGTCCCCACGCACAAGACCGGCGGCGCCTTCACCAAGCCCGTCGACCCGCTGCTCGGGCAGGCCCTCGAGGCATGGCAGCAGGTCCGCCCGGGCCAGCCGACGATGCTCGACCGCAAGACCGGCGAGAATGTCCACTTCCTGTTCGCGTTCCGCGCCCAGCGGGTCGACAAGCACTACATCAACAACAGCATCATCCCGACCCTCTGCCGCAAGGCCGGCGTCCCGGCCGCCGACGTCCGCGGCGCGATCACCAGCCATCGGGCCCGTTCCACCATCGCCAGCCAGCTCTACGACGCCAAGGAACCGATGACGCTGTTCGAGCTGCAAGCCTGGCTCGGACACTCCTCACCGGAGTCCACCAGGCACTACGCCAAGATCACCCCGAACACGCTGACCCGCGCCTACCGCGACGCCGGATACTTCGAGCGCAACGTCCGCACCATCGAAGTGCTCATCGACCGCGACGCGATCGCCAGCGGGCAGGCGGCTGTCGGCGAGCCCTGGCAGCACTACGACCTTGGCCACGGGCTCTGCGGATACACGTTCTTCGAACAGTGCCCACACCGCATGGCCTGCGCAAAGTGCGACTTCTACACGCCGAAGAACTCCTCCAATGCCCAGCTCCTCGAGGCGAAGACCAACCTGCAGAAGATGCTCACCGCCATCCCGCTCACCGACGACGAACGCGAAGCCGTCGACGACGGTCAAGCCGCGCTGAGCAGGCTGCTCGACCGTCTCGCCGACGTCCCGACTCCCGCCGGACCCACACCACGGCAGCTTGAGGTTCCGCCGTCGGCAACCTTGCTCCCAATCGTCGATATTCGTTCCCAGCTAAGGTGATCCGCCCACGACATTCTGACCTGCGTCGATCAGTTAGATGGGACGATCCGGGGAGCACGATACCCACCTATGTCGTTCCGGACCCGCGATGGAATTGCATCCTGTTGGCCCGTCGGAGGTTCGGTGCGGCTGATTCGGGCTCCAGTCACATTGCCGGGGGCCGTGTGACGTCGAACGAGTCCCATTCCAGGTTCCAGAACGCTTCGAGCCCCTGGTCCGAGATGAACTGCCGCTCGACGTCGTGAATGGGGTAGAGCCCGACGATGTTGATGACGTCGTGGCCTTCGTGTCCCTCAGGGCTGACGTCGACTCGGAAGTTCTGCGGATCGGCGATGGTCGGCTCGTAGATGGCGAACGCGGTCATGGCGGACTCGGTGGAGATCGGTTCGCCGAAGTCGATCGTGCTTCCGTAGCTGAACGGGCACTTGCCACGCAGTGTCTCGGCGAGGTGTCCGGCCGCCATCGCCCAGAGGCGATCTGTGGATCGGACGCTGATGGAGAGCTCCCGGCTGCCATTCCGCCAGGCTGGATGGTCAGCCAGTGACAGCCCGTAGGTATGGCCGACGAGGTAGCCGGGTGAGGGATGGTCAAGGTAGGTCATGACGGTGACCTGGCCAAGGCCGGGGCTGGTCGACGGGAAAGGCGTGAAGGCTGGTTCCACCTCTCCTGACAGCCGGTCGAGGTGGGCAAGATAGCGTTCGACGCGGCTGATCATGACCGCATCATGCCCGGCTGGCGGGGTCCTTGTCGATCAAATGCTGGACTCATGGATTGAACAGTCGAAGTCAACCAACGTCGCACACAGCCTTGACATTGCGCTCCAGATTCCACATAACCGAGGAAAAGATCGCCTACTACATGCGGACCCCGGCCTGGTGCCGCGCCACCGCACAAGAGGTCGGACCGGCCTGCGTGGAGGTGATCGCCGCCCTGGGCGAGCGCGGGGTGATGTCCAGCCTGCGGCAGGCCCAAGGCATTCTCGGGCTTCGAGACCGGCACGACCCGGCCCGGCTGGAGGCCGCCTGCCGCAAGGCCCTGACAGCCGGCGACCCGTCGTATCGCACCATCAAGGGCATCCTCACCCTGGGGATCGAGGACGATGCACAGGTCAGGGCGACCGGGGATGCCGGCGCTGCGGCGTTCCTGCACGGCCCCGAGCAGCTGTTCGGCGCCGACCCGGCCGCCGAGCACCGGCAGGCGGCGGACGACACGCTCTCCATGCGGGCCGTGGACGCCGTCCTCACCATGCCGAGCGGCGACGCCCTGCCCGCCATGGTGACCAAGGCCGCGCGATGAGCGAGCCGACCGTGACCCTGTTCCCCGACGAGGCCGTCGAGCTGGCCCGCATCATCGACGTCTTCCTGGAATACGCCGCCAGGGGCAACGACTACCTCATCGCCGACCTGGCCGACATCGCCTACGGCGACCACATCGAGGGCTACCGGGACTGGACCGAGGAGTCCCTGGCCTGGGCCGGACGCCTCGCGCTGCGCATGAGACAACAGGCGGCCGAAGCGACCGCCACCACCACGAACGGAGACGAGCTGTGACCATCTCATCGGTGCTCGACCCGGGCCTGCACGACTCGCTGCGCGCGTTGAAGCTGTCCGGGATGCTGGACACCCTCGACGCCCGTCTAGCCCAGGCCCGCGGCGGCGATCTCGGCCACCTGGACTTCCTGCAAGTGCTCTGCGACGACGAGATCACCCGGCGCGAGCAGCAGGCCATCGCCCGCCGCATCCGCCGCGCCACGTTCGAGTCAGCGCAGGCCACCCTTGAAAGCTTCGACTTCGCCGCCGCCCCCAAGCTGCCCGCGGCGCAGATCCGCGACCTGGCTGGACTGCGCTGGCTCGCCGCCGGCGAGTCGATGATCGCCTACGGCCCGGTCGGGGTCGGCAAGACCCACGTCGCCCAGGCCATGGGCCATCTCGCGATCCGCCGTGGCGCCGAGGTCCGGTTCACCAAGACCAGCCGCCTGCTGGCCGACCTGGCCGGCGGGCACGCCGACCGCAGCTTCGACAAACGGCTGGGCGACTACGTCCGCCCCGCCCTGCTCATCCTGGACGACTTCGCGATGCGCGAGTTCACCCCGGCCCAGGCCGACGACCTCTACGAGCTCGTCTCCGAGCGCACCGCACGCGGAGCCGCCATGGCACTGACCTCGAACAGGCAGCCGTCGGACTGGTATCCCCTGTTCCCGAACCCTGTTGTCGCAGAATCCTTACTCGATCGGCTGATCAACAACAGTCACCAGGTGTTCATGAACGGCCCCAGCTATCGCCCGAACAGGCGACCCGGACGGTCCGCAGACACCACGGAGACCAAGAGCGAGTAGCTTCAGACACGGACCGGACCCTGGTGGATTCCGTGGACGCAGGGGTGGTGGATTACGGCGTCGTCGACACCCAGGCGGTAAGCGGCATCCGCGGGGCGTGTTCAGAACGCGATCGTGAACCGGCCGTCCGCGAGTTTGCGCAGCCAGCCACGGTCGGCGAGCCTGCTCAGCTTCGCCCGCAACGGCTCCAGCTTGCCCCGCTCCCCGACCGGCAGGCCCAGCACCGACCCGACCTCCTTGACCTTCACCGGCCCGGCCGCGTCGCGGACGATCGTCCAGATGCGCTGGTAGTCCGCCGGGAGCACGCCGACGTCGCCATCACCCACGCGTACCGGGATCAGCAGCACCGACCGGCCACCCACCTGAGCCTCCTCCGGCGCCGGCGCGAGCGACAGGTACTCCAGGACGTCCTGCTCGCTGAACCGCTGCACGACCCGCTCGGCCACCACGAGCTCGTCCCGCTCGACGCGCACCTCGTCCAGCTGCTTGACCAGCTGTTCCTCCAGCAGGTCCAGCTCGGCACGCCGCGCGGCGATCCGTTCCAGCATCACCGAATCCGTCATGAAGCCGAGCGTAGGAACCACAGCCAGGCGCCGCGGTCGGAACCAGCGCGAACCACCCGGACGAACGATCTACACCGAAGACACCCGTCCACGACCAGTGCGAACACCCGAGAGCACTGTCACACCAGGCCCCCTGACCAGCCGAAACCAAGATGGTGGATCTTCATTGGCCAAGTTCTGACCAGAACAGGGCCCCGCGGCCAGGTTTCAGAGGCACCATAGGCACCTTCAGGTAGACTGCTCGCAGAACCAGCGTAACCATTCGCTTGAGTGCTCCGTAAGGCAGACGTTCCTCGCAACCTGCTGGACAAGCGCAGGAAACGTGTGATCGTCGCGCCGCCACAGAACGAGCTCTTTGACTGCGGCGAGCTGTTCCAGGACGCGATCAGCCGAAGGTACTGCCGCCGCGCTCAAGTCGGCAAGCAGCGGACTGCTACAGTACCGCTTCTGCAACCACTCACGAGCTGGCTGACGTACGGCCACATCATCATCCGCGATGATCCGATTCACCACTTCCGTAATGTCGCCGAACGCTGGCAGGGCGAGCGTTTCGATCGCTGCACGGCGCAATCCTGAGAAGTCGGACGTCACCGCGCGTGCCAGCAGATCCCGCGTCTCCTCGCCAGGCCCCTGCCTACCTACCAGCGCAATCACGGACTTGATGGCCGTGGAGCAATTCCCGCCTACGGCCTCTCTATAGAGTACTGGCAGGACCTCGTCACGGTCACCCCATGACGTAGCGAGGACGTACCCTGCCTTGACCGCGAGCGCCTGGTCGGCACTGGAGTACAGGCCGAGAAGTGAGGGCAGGTCCAGGGGAAGACCGCTGACCCACCTGGCCAGAGAGAACTCCAGAAAGTAGCGGGTAATGGGTGCGCCGTCGGCAGCGGCGCCCAGCAAGTCGTCGGGCGAGACCTCTCGCAACAATGTCGCAGTTTTTACCGCCTGGTAACGAACCCACCAATGCGAGTCTCTCAGGGAATCAGTCAGTACCTTGCGAAGCCGCGCGATGCCACTGAGCCAGCGCCAGGCATAGACGGCGCACGCTTGCCCGCGCACTAGCTCGTCGGAATCACCGCACAACGCGAGTATGGCGTCCCTAGTCTCCGCGGCATCGGGACAACAGTCCATGAGGAGGTCTAAGGCTGTCATGCGAACAACCGCGCTGGGATCGCGAACCGCGTCAAATAGCATCCGACGGATGTTCGCGTCGTCCCGTCGAATCCGCGTCAACGCAGATAACACGAGCTCGCGTTGTGCGAAATGGGGGTCTACCGCGGCCGTCACGAGGAGTTCCAGGACCATGGGATGATCTGGCCAACGCACGCTGAGCTGATCAATGGCATCCCAGCGCTGGGTCCAGTCGGATGACGACGCGGCCCGTACGAGGTCGTCGAAGTGGTACAGCGGCGGTGGTGACTGGACCGAATCGAGCCTCAGAACCCTGACGGAGCGCTGTGGATCGCGCCTGGCCGCCACTTGCACGACTCGGGTCCCGAGTTCATTCGGTTGGAAGGCTGTCAGCGTCTCGACGGCGAATCGGCGAATCGCCTCGTTGGGGTCCAGCGTGGCGTACCGCAATGCGGCCCAGGCCTCGCGGCTCGCAGTCGCGTCCCGGAACCGGTGCCTGACCAAATGCTGGAGCGCCGCCAAACGGACATCATCGTCCAGATCTCGGGCGGACCGCCGCGCCACCTCTCGTGTTTCCGACTCTTCGGGCCATGCGGCCAAGAGTATCTCGAAGCCGGCGCGACGAATGTAGCCCACCGGTTCGTGGAGCAGGTTTGTAATCCTTTCTCGACTGTCGTTCCGGTGAAGCCCGACGTGTTCAAGGATTTGGGTCCCGTTGCCCCGCGCGACCGCCTCGGGGCGACCGACGGCCCATGCCGCGATGGCCAGCGCCACGCCCTCATCGTCTGCTGCGGACAGACAGGTCGCATCGAGTGCGATACCGTGCATCGGCCAGAGCTGGTCGGTCAGAGCTCGTTGCACCGCCTCTCGGGTCTGCGCTGCATCCGGCCAGCGGATCAGCAGGAATTCCAGCCCTGCCACACGTGCGGGCAGGCAGGTGTCCCTGGTCAGCCGAGTGGCATCGGCGATCGTGACGATCCGATCGATGTGACCAAGCATGACGAGGGCGTGCCGGGCAAACCCTGCAACCTGAAAGTCAGCGTCCCGCAGCGCGTAGTCTATGAGCGCTATGGCCTCCGCATGTTGTGGCCATCGCAGGGCCAAGGACGCGATCGCCACCAATCGCACGGTCGACTCTGGATCCTGGGCTGCCTCGCAAACGGCCGCCAATGTGTCGGGGTCTTGAGGCCAACATGTGACCAACGTTTCCAGGGCTGCGGCACGAGCGGCGGAGGAGCTGGCTCTGGCGGCACGCTTCAGGGCCCTGAATCCGTAGGTGTCATCGCGGAAATGCTCGGCGAGTGACTGCTGGGCGAACAGACGGATATGGAAGTTGGCGTCACTGCTTGCCCGCGCCAGCCAGACCGTCGTCTCGACGGCGTCAGGCTTCCGCAACAGCACTGTGACAACGCCGAACTGCCGAATCGCGTCGTCGAGGTCGATCAGGGCGCGCCCTAGCAGATCTGAATCAGGTACGCAGCCGGCTGCCGAAAGACTCAAGGCCTTGATCGCGGAGTATCGGATGCCGGAAACGGAATCACGTGCCGCCGCGCCGGCGATCGCTCGTCCAATATCGGTATCCGGCTGCCACATGACTGCCAGATCAAAGGCCATGCGACGCACCTCGGCATCCATGTCAGCGGCAGCCCGTCGTACCTCTTCCCAGACCACCGGATCGGACGGATCACGCGCAACGAGCTGGAACAGCGCAGCCTCACGGTCGAGCGCCACAGCCGATCTGGCGGCGATGAGCAGTTCTGCCTGGGACGCCTTGGGTCCGAACCGATCGGCAATGGTGGTCTGATGCGTCACCCCGCGGACACCGCCGTCCGGATCCATGCACGCGATTTCAACTGCCGCGGCACACTCGCTCGCCCAGCGCGGATCGGCGATGAGCGACTCGAGGGCGAACTGCCGGATGGTCGGGTCAGGGTCTTCGGTGGCATGGCGTAGCAGGTGGGCTCCGACGTCGTCGGCCTGTGACGCCGCAAGTGTTTCCAGCGCGACCTGGCGAACAATCCCGTCCCGGCTGCGAGTCGCGGCCACAAAGACAGGGCGCACGTCGGGATCGGCAGCATGGAACATCGCCAATATCCGCATCGCAGTCGTCCGCGCGTCGGCATCGGGATCTCCGACCGCAGCCAGTGCAGCCCGGCGGGTCAACCGATGGCGCGGCCAATGGTCGAGCAGGAACGCCAACGCCTTACGGCGCACGCCACGGCTCGGATCGCGAGTCGCCCGCCAGACGGCCTCGACGGAGCCGGGCTCCTCGCTCCAGTTCTCGCCGAAAGACTCCAGCGCCTCTGTGCGCATGCCGGAATCCGGGTCCTCGGCCGCCTGGCGCAGGACCGCGACGGGGTCTTCGGGCACCCCTGACAACCGCGCCAGGGCCACGCGCGCCATGAACCGCACGGCGCCGTCTATGTCCCGGCCAGCCTGCTCGAGGAGGTCAGGGGTTTTCGGGTGTTCTAGCCAACGGGTGGCGAGCAGATCAACAGCCGTCGCGCGCACGCCCTCGTGGAGGTCACCGAATGCGCGATGAACGGCCAGCAGGGTGTTCGGGTCCTCTGCCCACTGCGCGACGAGCGCGTTCAACGCCGCCTCGCGAACGTCCTCATCCACCTCCTCGGACGCCCTTCGCACCAGCGGCAATGTCTCGGGGTCGTCAGCCCAGCTGGCGGCAAGAAATTCGAGAGCCGCTCGGCGTACGTCCCAGTGTGGATCGTGTCGCGCCATGTTCCGTACGGTCGGCAGGGTGTCGGCGTGTTGGCCCCAGCGTGTGACCAGCGCGCTCAGGGCCGCTTTGCGAACCTCACTGTCGTGGTCGACGAGTGCCTGGCAGACTGCTGTGAAGGCGACCGGCTCGGCGGTCCAGTGGGTGGAGAGAGCCACAAGCGCTGACTTGCGCACGCCATCGCTGTAGTCACGGACCGCGACGGACAGAGCGGCCAGCGCGTCGGGATGATCGGCCCAATGTTCGGAGATTGCGTCGAACGCAGCTGATCGGACATTGATGATGGGGTCCCGGACCGCACACAGGACGACCTCTCGCGTGGCATCCCGGTCGGGCCAGACCGCGGAGAGTCCGAGTACTGCTGCCCCGCGCTGGTCACTGTCCGGGGCTGTGATCGCCCGGTCAGCGAGTTCGTCACGAACCCGGTCAGAGTCAGGGAACAACGCGGCGACGAATCGCGCGGCGAACTGTGCCGCCGGCCGCACCCCGGTACGTCCGCCATATTCGTCGAACCATGCGAGGTACCGCTCCCGGCCGGGCCACCGCGCGCCGATTGCGGTGATGGCCGGTAGGACGGCCGTCACCAGGCGCTGGTCGCGGGCCTCGGCGAACGAGCGGATCGGGCGGCGCAGGGTCGCGATCAGCGCTTCGAGAGTCTGCAAGGCGCTGTTCGTGGCGGCGCTGATGTTCCGGATCTCGACCAGACACTGGGTGGCGAGGGTTACCGCCTCAAGCGACGGATTGTCGAGCATGCCGGAGTGGGCTGGCCGGGCTTCGGTGACCAGATGGGCGATGATCCGGTCAGCGACGCTGACATCGACCATACCGGTGACCAACCGCAGAACCTCAGACCAGGCATGGTCTTCCCAGTGTCCGCCGAAGACGTCGGTGACAAGGTCGGACTCGGACAGTTCCCTGGTCTTCTCGAAGCGTGCCACGATCTCGCTCGCGCAGAAGAATTCGAGAAGGCCGCGATGCACGAACCCGTAGATCCTCGAGCCGTAGCGGGCCAGGACGAAGTTCCGCTCCCGGAACTGTTCAATCATCGCGTTTGCGATCGCGGCGGCCCGGGTCGGCTCGTACTGGAACCGGGTCTGAAGGTAGTCCCTGATCTCTGCGACGAGATCGTCGTGCCACAGGTGGTTGCCTGCCAGGCCTTGCGCCCCGGTCTGCATTCGGTAGGCGAGGCGCCGGAGCAGCTCCTTCTTGTCGTCCTCGCGAATGACTGCGGCGTCGACACTGGCGTCCTGGAGGTGCTTGTTTACGTCCCAGTGCTGGATAAGAACGCTTGCGGCATGATCGTAGACCTTCCATCGCTCGCGCGGCAGTTCTTGATGTTTGCCAATGATCGCCAGAATGGTCAGCAGCATCGGATTGCCGGCCAGTTCTCGGATAGAGGGGGACTCGCGGATGGACCTGACCAGCCGCTCACGCCGGCCCGCAGCGACGGCGGGCCGGTCGCCCAGGGCGAGGCCGTACCAGGACTCGAGGAAGGTGTCGGTCTGCTTGGGGTCGAGGTCCTGGATCGTGTAGTGACGGAATCCGGCCTCCCGCAGGATGCGGGGACGGTAGCCGACGACCCGTGAGGTGACCAGGATCCGCGCGCTCGGGTAGGTCGCGGCGAAGCCGGCGATCTGCCGGGCTACCGCCTCGCGCTCGCGCGGATCGAATAGCTCGTCCAGGCCGTCGAGCAGGACCAGTATCTTTCCGCCGCCATGCAACTCATCCTCGAGGACCTCGGCGGGCACTCCGAGACCGTCGGAACGGGCTCGGAAGGAGAGGTACTCAATGAGCGTTTCGTGTCGGTCGCGGGACAACGAATAGTCCCGCAGCTCGACCAGCACCGGCTGGTAACCGCGCAGTGCGGCAAGTCTCTCGTGCTCCTGCTCCTGAGCGAGGGAGAGTGCGATATAGCGGGACAGCGTGGACTTCCCAGCGCCGGGATCGCCAAGCAGCACAACCAGGCGGGCGCGGGGCTGGCCGACAGCGTCGAAGGCCAGCTCGGCCGGACGGGCACGATACGACTGCTGCACCTGCTCCAATCGCTGCCGATCGACTCCTTGCGGCAGGTCGTCGGCCGAGATCCTGGCCGACTCCTGGATCCTCACTTGCAGCGCCTTGGGCAGCTCTGGGGGAGACACGTCTTCGCGTACGTTCGGCTCGACGAATACCTCGCGCAGGCCGATCGCGAGGTGCTCGTCCCGCTCCGGTGGGGTCAGCGCGTCGAGATCGAGCCGTCGGTACTCATCGACCAGGCGGCCTCGGTATCGGGCCCACTCTGCACGGCCAGCCACGGTGATCCGCTGGTCCGGCACCCCGTTCATGCGGCGCTGGATCTCGCGGGACACCGCCTCGGCCACCTTGGACCGCAGATCGTCGGCGGTGGTGAAGAAGTCGCAGACGTGCCGCTCGGCAACCCGCTGACGGAAAGTTTCGATCTTGTCGTAGGCGGCCCCCCGGTCGACCCAGACAGGCGGCCAGGGCGCGGTCTCGTCATGCAGGAACATAAGGCGGGGCACATCCGCCTCGCCTGCCTGGTCGTATTCGAGTTCGGTGATGGACTTGTCATGCCCGTCCGGGATGTAACCGTAGCGCCATGCCAGCAAGCCGATATAGAGGTCGCTGGACCGCACGTCAGCGAGGCAGCGGTCTAGCGGCCGGGACTCTTCGGCAACGTAGGTCCCCATCACCACATCCGTCACGTCCAACCGCTGCATGGCGAGACGGACCTGGGCCCGGTGCTCTGGGAGGTCCTCGAACGTCGAGGAGATATACACCCGCAGCGGGGACGGATCACGGCCGGTCGCCTGCGCCTCCTTCGCGTTGACGATGGTGATCGTCTGATGGACGGCGGTGAAAGCGTCTCGCCCGGCGGAGACCTGCTGCCGTGGTACGGCGTCACCCGGTTCCATGGATCCCCCACCCGAACTTGAGGTGTCGTCTCAGGCGTCTTCGGCGTCGACGCGAATCACGGTCTGGTCACGTCCCGCCACAAACGCGTCGCGCTGGGCGTGAACGTTCTGGACGACCGGCGCGGCGCCCAGCGTGGCCCATCCCACGAGCTCGGCGGCGAACTGCGGGTCGCGTTCAGCATGCCAGCGGATTGCGGAGGCCAGATCCGCCAGGCGGACCGGATCTGCTCCCTGCACCTCAACGCGCTCCAAAACATCTACCGCGCGGTGGTCGTGTTTGAAGATCTCACGGATCCTCGTCCTGATCGCCGAAACCGCTTCGACCGCAGCCTCTCCGCTCAGTCCGTGTACCGCACCCCCTGCGACCAGAAAAGCCACAGTCTCGGCAGCGCTCGCGGCGTCCATACCCGTCACCCCCCACCTTGCCAGCCTTACATTTAATAAGCATTCGATGATACTGCGTTACCGCCGCCAGCAGTAGCTCGACCCCGCGTGCCAGAAGCCTTTGAAGCGTTAGGCTCAGTCGGCTTCGAGCGCCGACGGGTGCTGATCGCCTGAGTCGGCCAGGGCGGCCAGTGCTTCACGTGTGTCGCGGCGGTGCGGCGGTGCGGCGGTGACTGACCTCGCCGCGGATTGCGCCGTCGCCGCTGGGAGGTGTCGGCTTTGGCGTTGCGGCCGGCCAGGACGGTAATCGGGGCGATCAGGGTGATCCCGCGCTCGTTCGAGGCGGTGATGTCGCTGCGGACGGGTAGCCGGAGTCCATCAGGTGCTCGGCCGGGGCTAGGCCGCGTCCGATCAGCTTGTCCTGGATGTCGGTGGTCGCGGTGACGTCCGGGTCGGTGGCCATGGTGGTGTGCACGTCGGTGATCAGGTTCGGCAGGTCATCGTCGCAGGACTCTGTCAGGTGGGCCTTCGTACCTTGCCACTCGATGTCCTCCTCGGCGCCGCGGCCCTTCGTGCTGTACCGGGCGCCGGGATCATACGGAGAGCACAGCCGCTCAGCGGACGGGGCCAACCCGGCGCCGTCCTTCAGAACCAGCGCGCCGTCGGGGCCTGCGGTGACCTGCTGGCCCCACAGCGTCCGCAGGATCCGCACCCGCGCCAGCGTGTTCATCCAGGCCGCGGTGTGGTCGGCGTCGATCCGGGCCAGCAGCGCCGCGCCGTCCGCGCCGATCTGCGCTGCCAGCGCCGCCATCGTCGTCTTCCTGCTGCCGCGCCCGATCAGCCGGGATGTCTCGACCTTCCGGCCGTAGCGCTCGTCCCAGCCTGGGGCGAGCACCGGCACGATCCAGTCCGGGCTGATCCCGGCGATCTCCTCCAGAGCGGCGCGCAGCCCTTCGCCGACCAGCTCGACCCGGTTCAGCTTGCGAACCCCGGCGATCACATAGGTGGAGTCGGTACGGGCCCGGCCGCCGCCCCGCAGCAGACCGGCGTCTCTGGGCAGCGAAGACCGGTCGGATCGCTGATGATCGAGGTCTGTCGCGACAGCGCGCCTTCGCGCGCCGGTCGGAGTGTCATTCCGAACCGGGCACGGCGGCCCTGTGAGGACTGCCGCCGCGTGCGCGAGAGGGGATGTCGGCCTCCCGGAACACCTGCTGGACCCGGTATGTCAGCGGGTTCCCGGTCGGGCTGAACCAGCCGAGACTGACGGCGATCTCTCGCTGGGACAGCCCGTCGTCCTCATACAACCGGCGGATTTCCTGCGGATCGCATGCGAAGCGCGACGGTGGACGCCAGCCGGGCTCGATGCCGACCCTGGCGAGCCGTTTCGCGACGCGTCCACCGTCCGGGGTGCCGTCGGGCTTGTACCAGCCCAGTTGCGCGGCGATCTGGCGCTTGGTTATCCCTTCCTGCTCGTACATACCACGGATCTCGAGGTTGAGTGCGGTCGGAGGCTTCGCACGTCGGGGGCGGGGCGCAATCTCAGCTTCCTTTATCCGCTGTTTCACCTCGTGGAGCGACGGCTTGCCGGACGGTGTGCGCCACCCGAGCCTGTCGGCGATGCCGACCTCGTCGAGACCCTCGTCATAGTAGAGCTTGCGCAGAGCCTCATCGCCGACAGTGCGCTGAGCGCGCGGGATGCTGATGCCGTGGTGGGCTAAGGCACCACGGATACGCTCGGTGCTCGGCCTGCCGGAAGTACTGCAGTAGTCGAGCGCCTTGGCGATCTGACGGGCGTTCATGCCCTGGTCGACGTGCAGTTCGCGGAGCACCTGCGCGGTGAGGGGTGTGCGGCCGCCGCTTCCGCTACGCAGCTCGGAGGTCCTGAGCTCGATCCCGTAAGAGCGCATGAGCAGTCGGACGTGCACCGAACTGCACTCCAGCATGTCTGCGATTTCGACACTGGTGCGCTGCTGGTCGACGTAGAGCTCCTGGAGGACCTCGGGCGTGATGTCTGTCAGTAGCTTGTGACCGCCATGTCGGCGAGGGATGCCGTATCGAGTAAGGCGGTAGTCGACTTTCCTGTGGGTAGTGCCGGTGGCTTTGGCGATCTCGTACGGAGTGAGGCGTTGGACCAGGTACATGGCCTCAAGCAGTTCGCGGCTTAGGGGGTCGGACGGCTCGCCGACGGCCTGGTAGTTCTCCATCCCGCGCCTGGTCAGCACGCCTGCGGCCTCCAGTCGGCGGCGGACGGCGTCGGCCGCGATGCCGGTCGCCTCGGCGATCCGCTGTGCGGGCCAGCCCCGCTCCCACATGGCGGTCAGGGTCTTCTGATCGGTCCACGGCACGGCCGGCGGCGCCGTCGCGGCCTGGCGCTTGGTCCTGGGATTGCAGGGGATGCCGTAGCGCCGCATCCACTTCCACACGGTTCCCGCCGCGATACCCATCGCGTTGGCGACCTCCTTGGTGGACGCATTCTCGACGTGGCGAAGTCGGTACAGCTCGTCAGGGTCGGGATACGCCGCGGTGCAGGGACCAACCGCTTTCCTCTGCAGGCCATACCGGTGGGCCAGGTCGTAGATGGTCAAGCGAGTCGTGCCGTACTCGGCGGCGATGTCGTCGGCCGGGCGTCGCTCCTCAATGTACAACCGGGCAAGGAGCTCCGGCGTCAGCACCTGCTGGATACGCCCTTGGCCTGCCGCCGGCACCATGATCTCCTCTCGTCTGGTCGACCTACACCGCCGGATTGCGGAGGAGAACGACGCGCGATGCGACGCTTTCCGGGTTCCTCCGTGACGCGATGTCGTCACTGGTCACGTCATCCGCTGCGACCAGTGATACCAGCTGTTCCTAGCCCGAGACGGTCAGGAGCGGGGCAAGCTTCATAAATCACCCGTGCCAGCGATACGTACACTCCGCCGAAAATTCGCAACCATCATTTCTCATGCCGAACCACTTTCCTCGTTGCGGAAGATCGGCATTGGAAACACGCCAATCGCTGACCCGTGTTGCTCGCACGCAAGTCGTGCAGGAGCGAGGGTACCGCCGGCTTTCTAGCCACGTCCGAAGGTGCATTCTGGGCGTTGGCGCGGTTCTCGAGTCTGGATGAAGCAAACCTCAGGCCAGCCTTCAAGATCACTCGATCGAGTGCAACTCGGGCGTGTTGGATGTCTCTACCGTTACTTCCCTTCTCGTTGGAGACAAGCTGATAGTGCGGTTCATGAGCCCTTCCGCAACAAGGGGAAGACGAGGTAAGAGAAGTGCTGCAGCCGTGAACAGTTTGAAGATCGTCGTGGCCTGCGCCGGAGTCGTCGCCCTGTCGACCACTGCGGCATGTTCCGAACCGCACTCGAAGAGCATCACGAACGCGGTAGCCACACCAACCAAAGCCACCTCCGACACGATGCCCAGCCCAATTGACCAGGCGAAGCAGGCGGCCCTGGCTGCGTACACGGGCATGTGGACTGACTACGCGAACGCCGCCCAGACGGCGAACTACACGGACCAGCGGCTGACCCAGCATGCGACGGATGCTGCGCTCGGCGAGATGGTTCACAGCCTCTATCAACTGCAACGCGGCGGACTTGTCATCAAAGGTGCGCTAGAAACGGCCCCGACGATCGTGGACGTAGTTCCACCAAACACGCCGACGCAGGTCGATATCAAGGATTGCGCTTCAGACGTCCACTGGTTGCAGTATGTCGCCGCAACCGGGAAGCCGCGGGATGCCATTCCCGGCGGTCGCCGCATGGTCACGGCCCGCGTCACCAAACAGTACGACCTCTGGAGAGTGGCGAACTACCAAGTGCAGGCAGAGGGCACATGCTGAAGTACGTGGCATTCGTCGGTGCGGTCGCCATCGCGTCGCTCGGATTTGGTGCTCGATCGGCGACAGCATCTGGCGGACTCGGTGGCGCTGGAGCGTCGGGTGACACAGAATGCGGCGCAACCAGCTGCAGCAGCTTCGCTCAAGACAGCCCGCCGGCCAAGGTTTCGAAACCCGCGCCGGCGAACACCCCGAGGGATCCGAATGCCCCGGTCTGCCAGCAGGTGCCGATTACCTGGGATCACCTGCCCGACCAGATCGTTGACTTACCGGATTCCTACTCTGGCTTGGACAACGCGTATCAGGAGCAATGTACGCAGGGCGGGAAGATCATCAGCTCGAAGCTGGTCTTCTACCCGGTGCCGTCGCCGGCCAGCGCGCAGGCTCTGGCCGAAAAGGCATACAAGACACTTGCCATGCCGCAACCGCAGGTCGTGATGAGCCCAGGGGTGAACGTGCCGCAGCTCACTGGGCTTCCGCTCTGGATGTGGTTGAAGCCTGGGTCTTGGGTACCGCAGTCATCGACGGTCAGCGCGGGCGGGATCACCATCAAAGCGACCGCAACACCACAGCGGGTGGAGTGGAACATGGGCGATGGGTCCACGGTGACCTGCCCAGGTCCTGGGACTCCGTTTCCGGAACACCCGAGCGGTGACGCAATGGCTCCGTCCCCGACCTGTGGACATACGTTCCATCGGACTTCCGAAGTCGAGCCCGGCGGAGCGTTCCACGTCACGGCGACGATCGTGTGGCGAGTGGACTGGACGGGGTTCGGGCCAGGCGGGACGTTTCCCGATGTGGAGTCTTCGGTCGGGTTCCCCGTGCGGGTGATCGAAGCAGCCGCGCTCGTGACCAACAGCCACTGAAGATCGTTCTCCATCGCGGTCTGAAGACTTCTGATATCTGACCTCTGGCGTAAGGCGAGTTCAACGTGCGTTCCGTCATTCCGGGGCAAGCCCCGCCCAAGGAAGCCCGCCCCGATGCGGTCTCTCGCTCGGCCACCACGTCGTTGGGGCGGCTGTCCTCGGCGCGGCGAGTACGTCCGGCGTATGTGAAGGTCGGGGCCGGGTTGGTCGCGGTGTGTGGCGTGGGCGGGGGTGTACTGCTGTCCTCGGTTGGTGGCCGGGTTCCGGTTCTGCAGGTGGCGGTGCCGATTCCGGCTGGGCAGAGGGTGACGGCCGAGGATTTGAGGACGACGGGGGTCGCTGCGGATGCCGCGGTTGGGCTGATCCCGGAGTCGCAGGAAGACCAGGTCGTCGGGCGGATCGCAGCGGTACCGCTCGTGGCCGGGGATCTGGTCACCGAGGGCAAGATCGGGTCATCAGCCGTCTTCCCGCCAGCTGGCCAGGCTGTGACATCGGCGGAGCTGAAGGCAGGGTCGTTCCCGGCTGAGTTGAAGGCGGGCGACCAGGTTGCAGTGCAGATCAATGCCGAAGGCCAGGGATCCGTTCAGGTCCCGCAATCACCCGCCGTCCTGTCGAACTCGGCTTTCGCCGTTTCTGCAGATGTGATGGGGGTCAGGCCGCCAGGTCCAGTCCTGCTTGGGCCCAGGCGTGCTGGACCTCGCGGATTTCGGTAGCGGTCGGTTGAGCGGCGCGGATGGGTGAAAAGCGGGCGGCGATGATCACGCGGCGGAGCTTGGCGGCCATGTCGGCGAACGCCGGTTCGGTCTTCGACGTGTACCAGGGCTGGCGCATCCGGCGGTCGGCGACGTCGGCCGGGGTGTGGCCGTGTAGTGCGTACCAGAGGACGACGATGGTGTAGCAGTACAGGGTGAACGGGGTGGTGCGCTCCACGGCTTGGCGGACGCGGTTGCGGGCCTGGCCCGCGCCCAGGTGTTCGCGGGTCTCTTCGAAAGTGATCTCGATGGACCATCGCCAGGCGTATCT